>JAUZOL010000099.1 GCA_030706455.1 Bacteroidota bacterium | reverse complement strand
AATGCATCACAACTCAGATCGGGCAGGGGAGCGCACTCGCCAATGCCTATGCGCAGCGGTTGTTCGGTGTGCCACAACTGCACGTACCACGACTGCCGGGTGCGGTAAACGCCCCGTGAAGTGCCCGCCGGTTGTTTGAAATGGAGGGTGTAAGGAAGTATGCGGTAAGCAAGCGCCATAGTGTTCGGTTTTGTATGTAAGCGTGCAAAGTTACTGATTTTGGGAATAACATGGAGTTTAACCACAAGTCGTCATTTCGCTTAAAAATAGTGTCAAAGAATTTTAGTATTTTTGCTAGGAGAACACGTTACGCAATAAAATAAATTACACAAAAGGTGAGAAACAACAGCTTTTTCCTGTATTCGGGTATAACAGTGACATTTTTAATGTTCATATTATTGACTGTTAACATATTGTGTGAGTCCATTGCATGGAAAAGCTATATTGCAGCAGGATCGTGGGTTGCATTGGTGGCGGCGCTTAATTATGGGCTATGTGTCATTTATAAGAAATTGAGTACCAGTAACTATAAATTGCTGATAACGGGAGTATTGTTTGTTATTCTGATTTGTATCACAGCCACTATAACGATGAGGATAAGTGCTTCTTTACTTGGGTCGGAAAAAGCATGGGAAAACAAATGGAGCTATTTGATTATGTTGTGTTTTCTGAGCGGAGGCTGGCTGTTTTCGTATATAAGGATCAGTGCTTTGAAAAAAAATAATCAAAAGATAATCAATGAGATGGTTTTGAAGCAACAAGAACTTGACTTGCTAAAAATGCAAATGAACCCGCATTTTTTGTTCAATACGCTCAATAACCTTGCTGCTACAATTATGGTAGACAGTGAAATAGCACTCGATTATACATACAAGCTGTCGGAACTTCTTCGTTTCCGCGAAAACATATCCAAGCAGGGAACAATTGAAATACAGGAAGAGGTATCGATGATACAGAGCTTTCTTGATATTGAGAAATTGAGGTTGGGGACACGATGCAATATTGTATTTACTCAGGATATTGCCGATGCTTCTGCCAAAATACCTCCATTGCTTCTTTACCCTTTGGTAGAGGCAGCCATAAAAAGGAGTAAAAGTCAACATCTTAAACCTTCTGTTGATGTGACAATAGTAGCAAATAAGGCTAAAATCTCTTTGTTGGTAAAGAATATCATATCTCCGGATATTGATGTGAAAGATATTGGAAATGAATATTTCCAGTTGATACATAAACGTTTGAATGCTCTCTTTCCGGGGAAAAATTTGTTGAAATTTGAAGAAAGGGATCATGTGCAAACGACAAGACTTGAAATTAATCTATAGAGCAAAATACAGATGAATTATGGAAACGAGTTGTCGTAGACTTAATTGTGTGATTGTGGAAGATGAACAACCTGCTCAATGGGTTCTTAGTTCATATATCAGTCAGGTTGACCAACTTGAATTGGTCGGGTGTGCCTTTGACGCTACCGAAGCTTTTCAGCTTCTGGAGCAGCATCAGGTTGATGTTTTATTTCTGGACATTAACTTACCGGGTCTTACCGGGTTTGATATGCTTAATACGCTGAAATACCAACCGATGGTTGTATTTACAACTGCTTTTTCCCAATATGCCCTGAATAGCTTCGAATACAATGTGGTTGACTATTTAATCAAGCCAATAACGCGGCAGCAGTTTAACAGAGCCGTGGAGCGTGTGATTGAGAGAGCCGACTTGCTCAATCTGAAGACTCAGATGAGTGAACCGGAAGATTTCGAAGATGTTGAAATTAAAATAGGGATGTCATCCGAATGGGTCAACCCAGCGCAGATTGCCTATTTACAGAGCTATGGGAACTATGTTAAGGTAATCCTGGAAGGACGTTCGGTGATGGCAACTTCCAGTACCCGTAAAATGATGGAAACTCTCCCTGCTTCTATCTTTCTACAGATTCATAAATCATTTATAGTCAACAAAAAATACATTTCTTCCTATACCAACAACGATGTTCTTGTCCTTGAGAAGCGCCTCCCGATAGGGATTTCATACAAACAAGCCGTCATGTCTGCTATTGATTCATCGCTTAACGAGGACAACCGAAAGAAATAATTATTTGAATTGCTTCACAATCAGGCTAAACAATTCATTTTGCTGATACGGTTTGAGCAGGTATCCGCTGATGCCGGCATCCATTATCTCTTTCGTTATTTCAGGAGAAATATTTCCCGACAGAACAATGATCGGAATATTTTTGACTGTTGCACTTTGATGTGCACGGATTCTTTTTGCCAGTTCAATTCCATTCATAACAGGCATGTATAAGTCGCTGAGTAGAATATCATACTTTTGGGTACAGAGTTTTTCGAATGCAACCTGACCGTTTTCTGCTACATCGACAATGGCATTCGTCTTTTCAAAAACAGATTTCAACAAAGAAATATTGAGATAATTGTCGTCAGCTACCAGAATTTTCAGGTTGTCCGGCAGTACAGCAGTTTTTGTGCTGGCGGCCTGCTTCGTTTTGAGAGTGCCCAGATAAGGCTGGAAAGGTATTCGTACCGTGAATTCAGATCCTTTGCTCAACTCACTTTTCACAGTTATTGTTCCTTCCATTCTCTCAACAAGCTGACGGGTAACCGATAATCCCAAACCGGTTCCGATAATCCAGTCAGACGAAGTGGAATCGTGCACTCTTTTGTATTCGTCAAAAACTTGTCCCAGTTTATCTTCCGGGATACCTATGCCGGTATCGGCAATCTTCAGTTCAAGAGTCATTTTCCCATTTGCCGGCACAAGCGAGGAAGCAACAGATACGGAACCTTGTTTGGTGTACTTGATAGCGTTGCTCAACAGGTTGTTAATGATCTGGCGCAGACGAATCTCGTCGCCGACTACCAGTGTGGTATTATCTGTTGGGTTGTATTTAAGTTGAAGATTTTTCTCTTTTGCCTGTTGTTGGAATATTTCAATGGCCTTATTTATAGCTTCATCCGGATTAAATGGTTCCGAGAGCAAAGCCATTTGTCCGGCACGCAAGGTGGATAGGTCTAGAATATCGTTTACAGTAGATAACAGTATTTCGGAAGACGATTTCAGATTGGACAAATATTTCGCCTGTTCGGCAGACAAGCCGGTTTGTTCCAGTTGTTCGGTATATCCTAATACCAATGATACCGGACAGCGGAACTCATGACTCATATAGGCCAGAAACTTACTCTTTTCAGAGGCTTCTTCTACTGCTTTCTGTTCCGAAGCTTTAATAATTTCATTATCAATGGATTTTCTCCTCAGCATATAAACAACAGCCAGTGCCAGCAGGAAGATTCCGATAATAGCAATCAGTAAAACAGTGTGCAGTACGGAGGATGATTGGTAGATTGTAGTGGTAGATTTGCCGCGGACATGAGAATCTTTGTTCTGGAAAGTTAGTTGCATGTCATCCAGCATTCCTTTAATTTCGCTCATCAGCGAATTATTCATCTGCACCAGTTTCAATTCGCTTGCACGTTGCTCCATACGCTTGCGGAGCATATTTTTCATTTGCTTTTTATAGAACGTATTTCCTCTGTCTATAAGTAAGTTGGCCAATTGGCGTATGCTGTTTGTCGGGGATGCGACGGTGTCTGTTTTTGTGGTTTTGTTGGTTTTGACCACCATTTTGGTTTTGGTAACCTGTTGCGTCTCTTTTTCCCCTACAAGAAACGATTTAATTTTCCCGAACAGTCCTTTCTTTTTGGTCTTTGTCGTATTCGACATCCCAATGGTATCGATATTGATATTACTGTCTTCGATTGTAAATGAGCGGAGCGCAATTTTGTCATTGGCGTTTTTAAGAGGCACAGAATCGAATACAGCCAGGACTATCATTAAAGAGTCAGTCAGTCTGTTGAGCCGTAGATATTTACCGGCTTCTTTATTTCTTGATAAAAGCGTTTGCTGAACCCGGTCTTTGCTTTCGTCGTTATCAACCTGTAAAGACATTTGCTGAAGGGTATCGATATGCGCTTTCAGGTCAACGATACTTTTTCGGTAGTTCTCAAGGTGGGCTTTATCGTATGTAAGAGTATATTCTCTGAATTCATTTTCAGACTGATAGAGTATCTCAAGAGTGGCTTCAACCTGTTTCACCGGCTGATTACTGTCCTGCAAAATTTTCAATGCAGTGTTAATCCTGTTTTTTTGTTGCTGGCGCACTACAATGGCAATAACAGTTGCAGCCACAATTAGTGCCAAAAGTGACAAGGTGATCCAAGAAAAGGGTTTGATTGTTTTAAGTATGGAATTATTCATAGCGCGGATTTATTTACAAAGCCATCTATATTAGATAGTTGTATTCTCTTTCGATTATTTGGTTGAGGCATTCTAGTTTACCCTGCAAAGATAGCTAAATTCTGTTAGTCAATAAATTGGCTATTAAAACCAATGTTCCACTGATCAATTTACTTTCGTCTGAAGCGTCAATATTTTCAAAGGCAGAAAGTTTATAATCATCATAAATTCAATAGTTTATTTTGTATGTGTCAGTCTTTTTAGCCATTGAATAATAATCCGGCGATGACGAATTGCATTCATCATTTTATGTGTTTAACTATTTTGTCTCGTTGTGATAAAAAATCAGAAAATGACGGAGTTATAGCCACATTATTCGGGATAATGAACTTGTGACAGAATGATGAATTGAATAGGTCATTTCCCTGCCTTTGAAGTGCCTGTTGACAGGAAATATGGTGCTAACTTTGTTCGAAAATTCAGCAATATTACGAGCAAAATTCTTAATAATAGAATCATCAATAATCTAAAGAGATAATTATATTTTCTCATCCCGGCGCCGACGTGATGTCGGTAAAAGGATATAAATCAGTTGAGAAAAGCAACTCCAACAAATTGATTTTGCCCATGTTTGATGAATGAGAGGGCGTCCGGTGGATCCTCACGTCATTCAAGAATCAAATTTGTGTAGTTGCATTGGTTAGCAGAAAGGGGGAACGATGTGATGTCGTTCCCCCTTTCGTGGTTTTCAGATAGCTGATTATCAAGGAAATTTAGGAAATTTCTTGAAATCGGGTTTGCGCTTTTCGAGGAATGCCGTTTTGCCTTCCTGTGCTTCGTCGGTGAGGTAGTAGAGCAGGGTAGCATTGCCGGCCAGTTCCTGAATACCTGCCTGTCCGTCGAGTTCGGCGTTGAGACCCATTTTGATCATGCGCATCGCCATCGGGCTGTGTTGCATCATTTCGTGCGCCCATTTCACCGTTTCGTCTTCCAGTTGGTCGAATGGAACAACGGTGTTCACGAGACCCATTTCGAGCGCCTGTTGTGCGTTGTACTGGCGACAAAGGAACCAGATTTCACGCGCTTTCTTTTGTCCAACGATGCGGGCCAGATAAGAGGAGCCGAAACCGGCATCGAAACTTCCCACGCGTGGGCCGGTCTGTCCGAAAATGGCGTTGTCGGAAGCGATGGAGAGGTCGCAAACCACCTGCAGCACGTGTCCGCCGCCGATAGCGTAGCCGTTTACCATGGCAATGACTGGTTTCGGAAGCGAACGGATCTGTTTTTGCACTTCCAGCACCTGCAAGCGGGGAACGCCGTCTTTACCGATGTAACCGCCTTTTCCTTTTACGTTTTGGTCGCCGCCTGCGCAAAATGCTTTATCGCCAGCTCCGGTTAGTACCACCACGTAGATATCCTGATTTTCGTGGCAAATACGTAACGCATCACTGATTTCCATCGTGGTAGTAGGAGTGAACGCGTTGCGGTAACGGGGACGGTTGATGGTGATTTTTCCAATTCCTTCGAAATATTCGAACAGGATTTCTTCGTATTCTTTAATGGTTTCCCATTGACGTGTTGTTGACATAACTATATGATTTACAATTGAATTATTTATAAGTTGAATCGGGAGATAAATTTCTGTTTCAGACTAATTTACCCGAATAGAAAAAGATTTGCTTTCCCCGGTTTCATTGTCTGTAACAGTTAAAACAGAAACTCCGGGTGCGATAGCTTTATAATAGACAACGGCTGGATTGTTTTGAGATAAGGTTGCAGCTATTGGATATGGTCGAAGTTCAGTGGAAATCACGCCAGAAACAGATGTACTAAGGCTATAGGATCCACTTCCGGAGACGATATACAGCTCACCATCCTTGCCGTTGCTAATTGAAATGTTTGAAGATCCCGGACTTATAGAAAATGAATAGTGTTCTATTATTTGTACGTTATATATTTTTGTGGGCCAAAAATCTTCAAAGTAGTATAACGTGGAGGCCCCAAGCGATAACCCGCTTATCAATACATTATTGCCGCTTTCTTTCACCTGAATAGAATTGCTTCCGGATTGTATAGCAAAAACGGCATTGGCTTTTGTGACTTCAATAGATTTTGTATCTCCTTTTTTTAGAAAGATAACTGTCGATAAAGGGACTACTCGTGCGATATAGTTTTTTACTTCAACTTTAATTTTGACGCTATTCCCATCTCCATCGCTGAGGGTAACAATCGCATTTCCCATTGCGTTCCCGGAAATATATAAGGTGTTTTCCAGTAACAGGTATTCAGCAACGGATTCGTTGGATGAGGAAACAGAATAAGAGCCTGAGCCCTTTATGATTTGGATGGCAGCATAAGGATTATCAGTCGAAAGTACAACCGATGATTTATCGATTTGCAGAGGACCAATCTGTTCGTCCTCGTTTTTAGAACAGGAGACGATGGCCACTATAGCGAGGAAAAGGAGGAGAATTTTTTTAATCATATCCTTAATTAAGTCATGGGTCATTAAAAGCTCATATCATTTATCCTTCAGGGCTTCAAACAAGCGACTGAAAACGTAGGCATTGGTTTCGGTATGGGTAAAAACCTCCAGCACCATCGGATAATCTTCGTCCGGGTTGCAGAAATAGGGAAGGCACCGGTCGAGTTCGTCGAAGTTGGTAGCCGACAGGTAGTGCAATCCGAAAGCCAGCACCCGATCTTTCGCCGATTCGTTGTGGTGGCAAGCGATGTAACCCTCCATCGCTTCCGATTGTTGCGGCCCGTTAATCAGGTGAAACATGTTACCACCTCCGTTATTTACCAATAATATCCGCAGGTTTTTACTGATCTGTTTGTTCCACAAGGCATTGATATCGTAAAAGAAACTCAGGTCGCCGATCAGCAGGAAGGTCAATCCGTCGTTGGCGGCTGCATATCCCACGGCTGTCGACATGGATCCGTCGATGCCATTAGTACCGCGATTGGAGAGAACCGAAACTGTCGGATTCAGGTTGCTGATCTGGGCATAACGGATAGGTGCGCTACTGCTCAAATGAAGTGTGGATTGCTGTGGTAAACACTGTATAAACGCATTGATTACAGTCAGATCGCAGAAGGGAGCCTCTTTCATAAAACGGGCAACTTTCAGATCCACTGCTGTGGATTTATTTTGCCATAACCCACTGAAATTATTTTCTTTATCTTTTTTGGGGACGATGTCCTCAGCCAACTGTTGCAAAAAATCGGCTGCATTAGCCGGAATCAAGTCGGTGATAGTCTGGAAGGTATCTTTTACTTTGCCGTCGGAACGAATATCCCAGTGATGTTGCGGTTTGTGCTTGCGCAACAGCTGTTTCAACCGTTTGGAGGTGAGATGCCCACCGAGGGTAATCAGCAAATCGGGAGCAAAGCTCTTCAACTCTTCCTCCGGTAACGAAGCCAGCACCAAATCGAAATTGGCGATCTGTTGCGGGAGGTGTACATTGCCTATCTGTTCTGCCAGTACGACCGCATCGCCCTTTTTCAGAAGAGAGCAGAGGATGGCATCCAAGCTGTTATCCGGCGGCAGTTGATCCACCACAATCATGCGTTTGGGTGAGGCGTTCCAGATTGCCTGAAATTGTTCTGGTTCAACTTGTTGTTTGGCTACGTGAGAAGTGATTTTTCTCACTTCTGGCAAGGCTGGTGTTGTAAACTGGTAGAGAGGTTCGGATAGCGGCACGTTGATATGCACCGGACCGTTTCCGTTTGCTGTCAGTTGGATCAATGCCTCATTGATCAGGCGGTTGCAGTACCATTCGTCGGTATCGTTGGCCGGTTCCGGCAGTTGAATGCTCTTTTTGGTGATGGCTGCAAACGCTCCGTTTTGTGGAATGGTTTGTCCGTCGGCCTGACCGATCCATGCTTCGGGGCGGTCGGCAGAGATGATCAGCAGGGGAATCTCCTGATAAAAGGCTTCGGCGATGGCCGGACCATAATTGAGCAGAGCCGTTCCCGAGGTGCAGCAGGCTGCCACCGGTTGGTGTAACTTCTGGCTCAATCCCAGTGCAAAAAAGGCGGCAGAGCGTTCATCTACCACCGTGTAGCATGTAAAGCCGGGATGTTGCGTAAAGGTGTGAATCAGCGGAGCATTCCGCGATCCGGGAGAGAGTACTACGTGACGGATGCCGTATTGCAGCATCAGCGAGGCAAGTTGGAGTATGTTGGTTTTGTTGGAAAACACTGTTGTTAGTTTACAAGTTGACGAGTGTATAAGTTTACAGGGATATCCTAATTAGTCCTCTATTTCGTTTTGTTTTCGGGTTATTATACCCTTTTTTGCATTGAGAGGAGAAACTATCGATTTACCGGTTTTATTTTCCAGTTCAAGGCGGGCGTTGCGGGCAACTTCGCCTCCTTTTCGGGCAACATCAGCATGTTCATCCATCGTGTCGGGATCGGTAGCCTCCGAAATTTGTTTAGTCGATAGTTCTGCCAACATATTCAATACCAGTTCGGCATTGGTCATGTTGTCGCGCAGGTTTTCTTTCTTCAGACCCTTGAAATGTTTGTATTCTTTAGCTGTTTTATCTGCCCATGTTTTATAAATAATGTCGGTCAGTGTTGCAAAATGAATGCCTTCCTGCAGGCCTCTTGACTTCCATTCGTCAGTGAGGTCTTTGCGTATTTCGATGCTTTTCAGGCGTTGATTGATCCAACTGTCCGAGTAGCCCAACCGTTTGTAATCGGCCATTGCCTGTTCGATAGACAGCTCGGGATCCTGAATCTGATCCAATCGCTCTTTTGCCACTTGGGCTATCCACAGCTTAAACGGCTCGGCTTTAGGCGAGGGAATAGACTGAATCAAACGGAAAAGCTGCTGGGTTGACACGACATCTGTTAAGTATTTCTTCCCATCAGCAGCAACCATTTTCAGTTGTCCGATTTTTTCGGACAACTCACTTCCTTCAACTTTCAGCTTCTTTTTCAGGTCATTCCAATACTTTCGGGGACGGTCGGTTCCCGTCAACACCTCAATAACGTCCACCACCGAAAAATACCACTCTTCGGATGCTTTGTCCCAGGCGGTACGAACTTTTTTCTCTTCAAACAACTGGATTTTGTTTTGCATACCAACTATGGTTTAAGGTATATCTGAAATAAGACAACAAATCCTTTTATAAGATTCCCCGCATCGTTTTCAGCTTCTCTTCCGTTTCTTTCCACTCGGTTTCGCGGGAGGAAGAGGGTAGCAGGCCGCCGCCGGCAAAGAGTTTCAGGTCTCCGGCTTCGATCTTCATGCAGCGCAAATTTACATATAAATCCGTTTGATTGTCAGCCGACAGGTAACCGGTAAATCCGGAGTAATATTCACGGTCGTAGCCTTCTTCGGTCAGGATAAAGTGGTAGGCCTCCTCTTTCGGCAAGCCGCAAACGGCCGGTGTGGGGTGCAGTTGCTGCAACAGATCGCCCAGTTTACCGTGGGTTGGATAGGAAAACGAGAATCCGGTTTTGAGGTGAACCACATTGCCTGCGGTCAGTGTTTCGGTCTTCTCTTCGCTCCAGCTTTCGGCATTGCGAGAGAGTACCTCCCGTAAATACAGCGCTACCAGCGACTGTTCGTTTTTGTTTTTGTGATCCCAGCGTGTGGCGGAGGTGCAGTCGGTTTTGGCCTTGCGGGTTCCGGCCAGCGCAACCGTTTGATAGGCGGCATGACCTCCTTTCAGCAACACCTCCGGGGTACTTCCCATCCAGGTGCCTGAAACGGGCGTGTGGCAGAGATAGACAAAGGCGCCGGAGTATTTTGCGCAGGCACGGAGAAATGCTTCGGCAGGCGAAAAGTCAGGTTGGCGGGCAATGGCTGTGCAGCGCGAAAGCACCAGTTTATTGAACCGACCCGATTGCAATGCTCCGATAAATTTTTCGAAAGCAGCAAGGTAGGTCGACTTTGTATTTTTTTGTGGAGAATGATCCGAAATTTTACCAGAAACGTTCTCTTTGATAGTCAACGTTGAAAGGAATGCTCCGATGGCTTCCCATCCGGTAAGATGCTTCTCCGGATTGATAAGCAACAAGGGATGCTTTTCCGTGATTTGAAACGGGGCGAAGACAAAACCTTCGCGGCTGTTTAGTTCGGAAATCGACCGGATAAGCGTGGGTTGTCCCGATGCCTGATAAACCAAGCGGATGCTCTCTTCGCCCGGAAGCCGGTAGAGTGCGAAACAGGAATCTGTCTGCGTGAGCTTGTTTATCAGGTCGATATGTATCAATTGATCTGTCAAGAAACTTTCTTTTTGATAATCATATTGGTGACGGTAATTACCGAAACCAGTTTGTTGTCGGCCGCGAAAACCTCCACTTGCCAGATGTGGCTTTTCTTGCCTTGGTGCAGGATTACAGCTACCGCTTTCACTTCGCCTTTGCGGGGCGATGAGATGTGGTTGACGCTCAGTTGCATCCCCACGGCATGTTCTTCGGGGGTGCAGAGATAATAGGAGCCGACACCTGCCACCGATTCGGCCAAAGCGATGGTAGCGCCGCCGTGCAGGATTCCTACCGGTTGAACGGTGCGCTTGTCGATGGGCATGGTAGCCTCCACGCGACCCTCTTCCACTAGGGTAATTTTCATCCCCAGGTGTTCCATCAGTGTGCCTTTGCACAACTCATTGCACTGATCTATAGTGAGATTCTTATTCATGATTTTCGACTAAACGTCAGTTTTAAGCGGACACAAAGATAACAAAAAAGTAGGGGAAAGGTGATGTCTCTGATTAGCATCAGAGAGATGTATTTAAAATGGCATGACGATAATGCCCAAGTTAGTATAGCAGATTTGACTCGGCCTTGTCCGGTGAACCAAAAAACAAGTGAGACGAGCATAAAATCGACCATTGTTCGAAGCTTCTGACGAGAGGAAGAAGCAAGTTTGGGCGATTTAGCTTGGCGAACGCCAGTTTTTTGAGTGAAGCGGGCATAGCCTTGACTCTTTTGCCTACTTTTTGCGTTAAGGCAAAAAGTAGGTCGGGGTTACAGAGGCGGAAGCCCCTAGCATAAAAAAACGGAGAACAGTGTTACTCCGTTCCCCGTAGGCTTCTATTTTTTGAAGGCATCCAGCGCCGGCGAAGGTTTGCCGTCGTCCTGCCAGCAGCCGAGAGCGTAGTGGCTCCAGCTACGGGCTCCTTCGGGTTCCCAGTAAACGACGCCCAAACCCCGTTTTCCGGGAATGGCTCTGACGGCCTTGATCACAGCTGTGAGCATATTGTAGGTCTCGTCCACCAGCCGGTCCTCTTCGCCGATCTCCACAATCATCACATCCTTGTTGTAGCGGGCAATCATGTCGTTCATGTTGCCGACCAGATCGCCGAGGGTGCCCTTGTAACTTTTGTT
>JAUZOL010000098.1 GCA_030706455.1 Bacteroidota bacterium | reverse complement strand
GGTCAATGCATCGCCATCTACGTCCGTTGCGGTTACGCTGCCGTTAACAGAGGTATCTTCTTCTGTGGTTACTGATGGTGCTGTAAGAACCGGATCATCATTTACCGGAGTAATAGTAACTGTAACGGTGGCGGTGGCGGTACCACCATTCCCATCACTAACGCTTACCGTAAAACTGTCGTCACCGTTATAATCTTTTGCAGGGGTATAAGTATAGGAACCGTCTGAATGAACATCTACCGTTCCGTGAGATGGTGTTGTTCCAACTGTGATGGTCAATACATCTCCATCTACGTCTGTAGCGGTTACGCTGCCGTTAACAGGAATATCTTCCGGTGTCGTGACTGGTGCTGCGGTGAGAACCGGATCGTCATTCACCGGGGTAATAATAATTGTAACCGTTGCGGTAGCAGTACCTCCGTTCCCATCGCTAACGCTTACCGTGAAACTATCGTCGCCGTTATAATCTTTGGCCGGAGTATAGGTGTAGCTACCATCAGCATGGACATCTACCGTACCATGTAAAGGATCACTGCCTTTAGCGAAAGTCAAGACATCGCCATCCACATCGGTAGCTGTAGCATTGCCATTTGCTGGGGTATCTTCCGGTGTCGTGACTGGTGTTACCGTAATGACAGGATCATCATTCACTGGGGTAACAGTAATTGTAACCGTTGCGGTAGCGGTACCTCCATTACCATCGCTAACACTTACCGTGAAACTATCGTCACCATTATAATCTTTTGCCGGAGTATAAGTATATGTCCCATCAGGGTTAAAAACTACCGAACCATGAATAGGATCACTGTCTTTTGTGATAGTCAACACATCCCCATCTACGTCCGTCGCCGTAACACTTCCGTTAACAGGCGTATCTTCCGGCGTCGTGACTGGTGTTGCAGTCAGAACAGGATCGTCGTTCACCGGAAGAACCGTCACAATAATTTTTACTGCTGTGATGCCTCCTTTTCCATCGTTGACGGTTATCGTAAAACTATCTTTTCCATTAAAATCTTTATCCGGAGTATACAGATAAGCCCCGTCTGAATTAACAATAAGCGTTCCATGTACAGGACTAATCCCCTTGCTAAAAGTCATTGTATCACCATCATCATCCGAAGCACTAACACTATCATATATCGGACTATCTTCCATGGTCGTTTGCCTGATAGTTATGGTAGGAACATGATTAACAGGAGTAACAGTAACATTTACTGTTGCAGAGGCGTATCCACCATTGCCGTCGGTTACTCCCACGACAAAACTGTCAGTTCCGGTATAATCAACATTGGGAGTATATGTATAAGTGCCATCGGCATTAACCACTACGCTACCGTGCGCCGGATCGCTGACTTTTGAAAATGTCAGCACATCACCATCTGCATCTGTAGCTGTCACTATACCGTTTACCGGAGTATTTTCGGGAGTAGTAACCGGAGATGCCGAAGCTACAGGACTCTGGTTGGCTTCCGACACGTTAGATCTCCCTGTTGGCAATTTCGAAAACGAATAGACTTCGTTACCTGCATTCTGTTCTAACGCAACAGCCAGCAAGCCGACCTCAGCATGTGTTTGCCCAAGCATTCTATTGAACGAAGATTCGTTCACAAAGCATATGAATGCTAACAACAAAAAGAATCTTAGACCGCCAGCATATCCCCCCATATCATCTGATTTTTCAAAATTTATACGATTTTTCATCCAATCATGCTATAAACAAGCCATCTTATTTGCAACTGCTAACTTCAATCAATATTCATGCCGCTATTGCGACCATTGAGATAACTGTTAGCACTCTGAAGACAGATCTTTTTATAACAAAGAATTAATTGTATTTCGGTATTTGCCCGAAACAGATAATCGTTTTTCTTGTGGGAGACTCTCTATTTTTCCATACCAACAACCCCATGCTTTCTACCATTATTAATCTGCACACTTATAACTGATTATGCAAACAAAAAGTAGTAAACACTTAAAAGAAACAAGCTATTATTTGTCCATAATAAAGACGCAATAAATTGATTTGCACTCAAAAAAAGGACAAAACAATCACGCCTTCGAACAAGAATAAATCTTATTTCTCTTAGGATTTTGGAAAATGTACTCTAGATTATTAAAAAAGTGCAGAATGAAGATTTTACTATATTTCGGAGCTGAAAGAGAGTCATTAAATCACTCGAATAACAACAAAACAATGATCCAATATCTCGAATAATCAGATACTCCGAATAGTAATCAATAATCTTCAATAAACCAAAGAATCAATACATAAAGCCGAAAAAGGCTTTATACGAATGGAATATTTAAATAATATTTGCTTTACTTGCTGCAAAGATACAAGCAAAATTATAAATTCAATAAAATATTCGAATAGAAAATTTCAATTGTTGCTCTTCCCCTGCTTTACCAAAAGAGCATCAAGATCAATTACATGGTCAAAATACGGCATTAAACTCTCACGGTGAGTCACAAACACAATCGTCATATCATGCTTTAGAGAGCTCAAACAATGCATAATATGAGCTTCTGTTTTTTTATCGAGAGCAGAAGTAGCCTCATCCAGCAAAAGCACTTTGGGAAACCTCAAAAGTATACGTGCAAGCGCTAAACGTTGCCTTTCTCCACCCGAAAAATGGTATTGAAAATTAATTATTTTAGCAGAAAGTCCCTCTTTTTCGCGCAAAACAATGTCGAGGGCATTTACTTTGGACAGCATCTCCATTATTTGCTCGTCAGTAACTTTATACGGCGTATCCCATATCAGATTTTCACGGATAGTTCCGTCTACAAAACAGACATCCTGTGTCAAATAACCAATATGCTGCCTCCAGTTGGCCGATTCATCTTTTTGAAGCTGATTTTCTCCAACCAGAATCACACCCTCCGTTGGCTGTAAAAGCCCGGTAAGAAGATCAAGCAGAGTCGTTTTCCCTTTTCCCGATTGCCCTACAATGCCCGTAATGGCACACTTGGGAATTTCCAGTCGTATTTTATCAAAAACAGGATTGACGGAACGATATGCGAATGTTATGTTTTCAAATCGGATATTACCGCTCAAGCCATTAGTCAGTGGTGCGGATAACTCACCAAAAGACTTATCTTCCAATTCATTATCTGTTGCAATCACCAGATTAACCGACTGAAGATTAGTCGCCATCATATCCAGATAATTATTACAATTGGTAAACAGCGGGAATAGCCTGCCAAACAACAGGATCAGTACAAAAATTGAAGTAAGCGGCATTGAATCGACCCTGTATCCGGTATAAATAATGACAACAAGACCAATAATCCCGGTGATGGTAAAAATAAACTGTGAAAGAGCCCTGTTTTTATTTTGCCTTCGCTGTAATGAAAACATTCGGGCGTTCATTTCGCTGTATTTCTGGTAATAAAATGCTTCTGCATTGTGTACTTTGGCCTGCTTCACCATTGTCCAGAAATCGTCAATCTGCTTCGACATCTGACGGAAAACTCCAATATTCAAGCCCCCTAACGAAAGCGAGCGCAAAATGAATTTCTTGAGGATTAGGAAGCAAATTCCGCCCACAAGTAACACCAAAAACGTGAACTTAACCGATACCAGAAACGAAAGTGCAATATTCGCTCCGATTAATATCAGGGAAGTGATTAAATTCATCAGCGCAAAATAATAGACCGATAACTTCGGGATCTCGGAAGAGAGAATTTGAATGTGGGTATGTCTGCTCTTACCGGTTAGATGCTGCCAATCGGACAAGACGATTTTTCTGAACAACCGGCTACGAAGCGTATGGATAAACTGTTGTTCGTATTCCGATTGCCACTGTGATTTCAAATAACCGAGCAGAGCTATGATTAAGAGCAACACAACAAAACATATCAGTATAAACTCCAGCGAAAAGGAGACATTCCATTTTTCACCGATCCCTTTCATCCAGTCTGCCACCTGATTATGCGAAGAGGCCGGTGAGTTTTTATCGAGCATGCTCAACAAAGGGATAAGCATCACAATGGATATGCCCTGATTCAGTCCCAACAGCAAAGTAAGGATAAAAACGCCAACCAACCGGAGAGGTCTGTTGCGGTAAAAATAGCTGAAACTATGTAAAATCTGTCGGCTATTTTGCATAGTTCAATCTGCGTTTAATATAGCTGTAGGGCCGGTAGATAAAATAAATAATTCGCGAAGAAGATTGAACCTGAAACAAGTCAATCGGAATAATAGCTGATGTCAGGAATGCTCTCCATTTATAAGACAACGTATTGCACAACAAAAATTTGTATCTCACACCGGCAATACTATCACTTATCGGGCGTTTGAGCAGTACTTCCTCTTGTATAAATGTCAATGGATATAATTTCAGCAAACGGGGAATTGGTGTTTGCACAAATAATGGCTGATTGATCTGAAAAAAATGGTTCAATAGGAAGCCTGTCTGTGAAACCATCCTCGTGGCTTTCAATTGCTTGACCAGACCATGCCATCTTTCGGGATCAATGGTTTCAAAAGGAAAATCTTTGATGTCTACCAACCATTTCAGTCGTTGCCAGCCATGTTTAGAGCCATGGATGACCAGATACAGCAAATTCAGCTCAGGAGCAAAGACCGTCACTTCACGACCTCCAAATACTATTTGTTGCCGGTTATTTTCGACAATCAACCTGAACACTTCAGCTTTGAGGGGAAATGGCTCGGAAACCGACCAGTGGATTTCCACCATGAATTGGTTTACTTTGTGTTCGTATGCCAAATGATGGACAAAATCCATCAATATCTTTTGGCGTGAGATTTCTTCCGGCCATGATAAATTATCAACACCGACATAATCGAGCTCCGTTAGCAAACTGTTGACTTTTGTCATATCAAACCTGTCTGTCAGCAGAATATCTACGTCGTGGGAAAGGCGAAGCGAAGGATCACCGTATAGTTGTTGCGAAAGCACCGGCCCTTTCAGGCATACAAAATCTATCTGATTATGTTGTAACAGGTCAACAATCTGAATAAAATACCGAATCTTATTCAAAACCTGCATCTTTTCAGCCAGAAATTCCCGGCTCCTGTTCTCACCCAACAAACCATCGATTTGCTGATGGCTCAATCGGTGTCGGTCATGAAGTCGTTCTCTGGTAAAAGTTCCGCTAATCATGGATAGATTTTTTATTGGTATCTCTCTTTCTATACAAAGATATGTTTTTTGAGGGAATTGGTTCCGTGAAGCTCCATTGTGTCACAAATTTTCCGAATCGCTATTCTTCTTCTGTTTCTTCATACAGTATGGATTGGTATCAACATATTTTTCCACGAGGCTCTTGTATCTGAGAAAGAAACGGATATCGTACATATTCATTACAAACTCTCGTCGTTTTAACGTTTTGCTCAAAGCACAATTGTAAAATATTGCAGATTTAAAAAAATGCAAATAACTATTTTCTCTAAACAAATTAGGCTTAGCTGCTAATATATCTCTTATTTTAATCTGTCTTGCCCAATAACTATTGTACAAAACCGCTTCACTTTTATTTTCTCTGGTTCTAATTGATTCTGTTAAAATTCCATTCATCGCCTCTTTGAATAAATATCTTCCAGACATATTTTGATATGTAAACTCTACCGGAATAGTAAACCAAAACTCTAGCAGCTCCTTGTCAAGAAGAGGATATTTATAATCGAGTCCAAATTGTTCCCCAAATATTGCCCAAGAGTCCATTCTTTGAGGCAAATGGTATTGATAAAGCAAATTATGCATAAATTTTATTCTATTCCCATATCCATATATAGATTTCCCTTTATTAAAAAAGAAATATCTCCAGTGTTTTAGAATAAATTGAAATTTGAAAAATTTCATCCCATTTCTATCAATCACACCTGACCCTAGAAGTCCCAATGGATCAAAAAGAGGAAGTATTTCTCTTCTCGCATATAATAACGTTGCTTTAATACCCTTTTGTTGCATCCAACAAATCAAAGCAAACACTTTACATCTAAAAAAAATATGGTTTATTGTTCCCTTTACCCCTAAAGAGACAAATTCATCTCCACCCCACCCACTAAAAATACAGTTTACATCATCTTTAGCTGCTTGCCGCATGGTATGAATTTCAATAGGTACTTGTTCAAATTCAGGCAGAATAAAATCTTCTATGTTAGCAGGATTACTGTATGTCATATAAACGACATCTATCTCTTTTTGTCTAGACAAATCGTTCACCAGATTTTTTTCATTTACCCCGTCAATCTCTCCGACATTGATTTCGGGAGACCATGAATATCCCTTTAACCTATCTTTCTTGTCAATACAATCAGCAATAAGTGCAGCGACTCCTGATGAGTCTAATCCCCCACTAACATGTGCTCCAATAATTCCGTCATTTAATCGTTGTTCTACTGCCTTTTTTAGATGCCTACGTAGTAGTGACACTGCATTCTCAAGTGAAAGTGTATTATCGGTAGTGATTCCTTCCGGGGTCCAATAGATATAATGTTTTATTCTATCGTAATCAACAATATATATGTACCCAGGCACAGTCTTTCTGATACTCTCAAAAACTGTCAAACTGTATTCTTGCTTATTAAACGGATAAAAATCTTGAATTAAAGCGATTTCTGATAAGGAATTATCCACAAGCTGTGATCTAGCGATTCCAAACTCGTGAGAAGCAAATATTAATAAATCGTCTTTGACACTATAAGTCAGTGGGCGTACGCCAATATGGTCACGCACCAAAAGGACTTTCTGTTGTTGAAAATCAATAATCACGGCAGCAAAATCGCCATTGAATTTATCGGCAAAACCAGTGTCCCATTTCAGGTAAGCTTTTGCAAAGGCTTCTTCCGGTTGTTCAAATTCAAACGACTGTTTGAATTCATCACCATTGTAGATACGTGCATCGCATAACACGGCAACACGTTCGCTGGTATAAATTCCGGCTTTCGGCGCACGCTTCTTGTTCCAACAATACCCCCAACCGTAAGAATCATTTATTTCGATCTTGCTATCAAAATCATCCCACTGAACTGCTTTTCCTAACTTCCGGACGTCCTCCGATTTAATTGGTCCTCCTTTCAAATTTACAATGCCAAATATAAAACTCATAGTTCAAATAGTTTTAGCCATAAACCCCGTTTCAGAAGCGAAATATCTCTTTGTACCCGTCGCTACCTTTTGGTGTCACAAAAAAATTGTCCACCATCAGCCAGGCATGTGCATTCATTTTGAGTTGAGTATCTTTTTCGAACCGGAGCCCCAAATAGAGTACCGAAGCCATATTACGCCGGGATAGCATAAAGCGGGCAGCAAAGGAACTTACCAGGCATCTGTTTTTCCAGAAAGCTAGTTTGTTAGCTCGCGATATTGCCCGACTAATGACTTGCACCTCATTCAAATCGGCAGAAATAGTTGCAGGCGGAAGTATCTTAAATCTTTTGATACAAACTTTAAATGGAAGAACAAATAGCAAGAGTTTGGAATAAAAAAGAAACGCTACTGCTTCTGCAAATAGCGTCTTCTCAGGGGTTGGCAGTCTCAGGAAGCGAATCAATCGACTCATGCTTTTTGGACAATTTTAAATTTATGTGCCTTATCCAAGAATTCCAGCACTTCTTTCCGGCAAAGATTCTCTTCTACGTCAAACTCTGCCAATAAAACTCCAATGATATCTTCAAAGCTCTCGGGCTGATCCAGCAATGCCCATATCCTTTTTCCAACCGGATTCAATCCAAAATACTTACCATTTTCAAGATGCATCATCACCTGATTGTCGTCTAATTCACCATCAATAATTTGACGGTGTTTGCAGTATTTTTCTATCATGTTGTATATGATTAATCGACTAAGTATAATAATGATTGTTTCCGAAAACACAGCACAGCAACACTTACCTCGTTATAGCTGTTCTCGAATAAATTCCATGGTAGCATGGATGCTACTTGTTTGCGGGCGCAAGACATGAAGAATCTCAACAGATTGGGATAATTTTAACAGCTGCGAAAACAGGTTTCGTTCTGCTTTAGGCATTCCTTTAAGATAGATCTTCCGATAGATGTGGCTCCGCAACAGATTGAATTTTTCCATACCGACAGGTTTAACAACCTCATACCGGTCGTTATCGTGAACCCCTAGCACAATAAGGGTATTTAATTGCAGTTTATCCTGACAGTTATTTTCTACAGGAACATAGAATTTCTGCATGGAAGGACGAATCTTTTCCAGATTTTCAACTCCAATAGAGAGGGCCGTTAAGGCATCGTCCCATAATTTGATCCGAGTTCGGATTGGCATAATCCAAATCCCAGACTCATCGATAGTAACAGGAGTAATATCATCATTAATAAACCGAGCCTCCTGTTGGCAAAAAGCTGCCGTTACGGATGATTTTCCTGCACCAGAATATCCACAAATAATTATCCCTTTCTGGTTCAATTCAAATGAACAACCATGGAATGGAATTATTCCTCTTTGATGAAGAACAGCACCAAAAGCTGAACCATTTAGAAAAAGTTGTATTGAAGCTGCATCTATATCAGAAACAGGAAACACTGTGATTTTATGTCCATTCTGAACTCGATAGATAGCAACTTTATCGACAGTTAGCCAAAAATCAGTTTCATTAATTTGTAGTATCGGTGTCGTATACAACGAATTTAGAATTTTGCCTGTCACCTCTTCCTGTATAGCAATTTGAATGACATCTATAGGAAAACATAAATCCATAAATATAAAAAAATAAATCGATCCTAAGGGCAAAAAGGTGAGTGCATATTATTTTTCATTGAATACAAACACAATCACATAAGATAAGATTCAAAATACACGCATCAACTTCCATGAAGTATATCGGGAGTACCTTCTACTGGTGAATAATCCTTTGTTCCTGCTGTTTCCATTACATCAAGATCAATAATTTCGGGAGAAATCCACTCTTTCTTTTCTATTTGTTCATTCATAGTCGTAAAATTAAAAGATTTTTAACAACAAACCAGACACTTTATAAACATAAAATTATAAACGGTAAAGATAATTTTTTTTAGCAGATTTGTCAATACTGAGATTAGCTGACAGCGTTAATTATCCATAAACCAACAAACCCAAAATACATTTATTTTTCTCTCAAATAGCATTTTATAAAAAAAGACTCACTACTAAAAAGCAATGAGTCCTCGTATGGTAGCGGAGTCGGGAATCGAACCCGGGTCTCAACCGTGAGAGAGTTGCGTGCTGGGCCACTACACCACACCGCCATTGAATACATGATGCAAAGGTATAGTAGCTTCTCAAGTTTTCCAACTTTTTTATTGTTAATTTTCGTGCCAGAATCGGCAAATCTATGTACTCTGCCCCATTAATTATCTTGACGGTAATATATCTATTTTTGTATCTTTGCATCACTTATGGAACTGTCTGAATTTCTATCATATTATGCCGCTCATCCGCAGGTGGCAACGATAGGGAAATGGCTCACATCAGGCAAACGCAATCTGCAAATCGGGGGATTACTCGGTTCTGCCCGCGCGCTTGTTGTGGCATCCCTCTATTTTAAACAACCCTTCCACGCATTGCTCGTGCTTGACGATGCGGAGGAAGCCGGTTATGCGTATCACGATCTGGTGCAACTTTTGGGTAACAATCCGGTCTATTTTATGCCGTCGTCGTATAAAACAGGAGTTAAATACGGTCAAGTCGACTCGGCTAACGAAATACTCCGTACGGAAGTACTCAATTTCGCTGCACGGAAAGAACCGGGGATCATCGTAACCTATCCCGATGCTTTGATCGAAAAAGTCATTGCTAACACTGCTCTTAGCGATTGTACACTGACACTACACACAGGCGAACGGGTCAATACCGATTTTGTAATCAGTATGCTCACCGAATACGGCTTTTCGCGAGTGGATTTTGTGTACGAACCGGGGCAATTCTCAGTGCGCGGAAGCATTATCGACGTTTTTTCTTTTTCTTTTGAATATCCTTACCGTATCGATTTCTTTGGCGATGAAGTGGAAACCATCCGTACGTTCGATATCGAAACCCAGCTTTCGAAAGAGACCAGAAATGAAGTTTCCATCGTTTCGGACTTGAAACAACAAGATTCACTGGAAAAAGTCTCTTTTCTGGAATTCATATCACCGGATACGACGTTATTCTTTACCGACTTTCGTTTTACCAGCGGCCGCATCGGCGATTTGTACGACGACATGCTCATCAAGGCCAACGAAGCCAAACAGGGAATTCCCAATCTCGAAGCATCTCTAATGACTTCAGAATTGTTTGTAGAACAAGTTATCAATTTCAGGAAAGTAGAGATTGGCAGCAAAGCCACCTTCACCGACAACGAAAAAATTGAATTCAGCACCTCTATACAACCGCTCTTCCATAAAAATTTTGATTTGGTAAGTCAAAGCTTTACCCAATCGTTGAAAGAAGGATACCATATCTATATTCTGAGCGACAGCAAAAAACAGACGGATCGTATCACCGGAATCTTCCACGACCGGGGGGATGACATCAATTTCACTCCGGTACTTAAAACATTGCACGAGGGTTTCGTCGATCACGATATGAAACTCTGCTGCTACACCGACCACCAGATATTCGACCGTTATCATAAATATTCCCTCCGCTCCGACAGCGCTCGTGCCGGTAAAGTTGTGATGACGCTCAAAGAGTTGAATCAACTCAATCAGGGCGACTACGTGGTACACGTCGACCACGGCATCGGACGTTTTGCCGGTCTGTTCACGATGGACGTAAACGGCAAAAAACAGGAGGTTATTAAGCTGGTTTACAAGGATGACGATATTATTTTTGTCAGCATTCACGCCCTTCACCGTATTTCAAAATACAAAGGCAAAGAAGGTGAACCTCCAAAGATCAACAAACTCGGCACCGGGGCCTGGGAACGACTAAAAGAGAAAACCAAGAAAAAGGTCAAGGACATTGCCCGCGAATTGATTCAGCTTTATGCCAAACGCCGGGCCGAAAAAGGGTTTCGCTATTCACCTGACAGTTACCTGCAACACGAACTGGAAGCCTCGTTCCTTTACGAGGATACTCCAGACCAGAGCAAGGCAACGGCCGATATAAAGCAGGATATGGAGTCGGATTTGCCAATGGATCGGCTGGTTTGTGGTGACGTAGGTTTCGGGAAAACCGAAGTGGCCGTACGCGCAGCATTCAAAGCCGCAACCGACGGAAAACAGGTGGCCGTGCTGGTTCCGACCACCGTACTGGCTCTTCAACATTACCGTACCTTCAGCGAACGATTGAAAGACCTGCCTTGCACAGTCGATTACCTGAGCCGGGCACGTAATGCTGCCGACACAAAGGAATTATTGACCCGATTGAAAGAGGGCAAAATAGACATTCTGATCGGTACGCATAAACTAATCGGCAAGAGCGTACATTTCAAAGATTTGGGATTGCTGATTGTCGACGAAGAACAGAAATTCGGGGTTTCGGTCAAGGAGAAGCTTCGCCAGATCAAGGTAAATGTGGATACGATGACCATGACGGCAACGCCCATTCCACGCACCTTGCAGTTTTCGCTGATGGGAGCCCGCGACCTTTCTATTATTAACACGCCCCCACCCAACCGCTATCCGGTTCAAACATCGCTTTACGAATTCAACGAAGATGTAATCCGCGAGGCAATTACGTTCGAAATGGAGCGTAACGGTCAGGTATTCTTCATCAACAACCGCATCCACAACATCTACGAAATAGAAGCGTTGGTTAAACGCCTGATCCCCGGAGTACGTGTAGTCGTCGGCCACGGACAGATGCC
>JAUZOL010000097.1 GCA_030706455.1 Bacteroidota bacterium | reverse complement strand
ATGATTGAAGACGTTACCGGCCAGAATTATCTGCATAAAACTGCGGGCATAGGGCAGGGTCTGGTCGCTGGCGCCGAAAAGTCGCAGGATGGGGTCGAGAAATAACAGCATCGTAATGGCAAACGTCAGTCCTACCGTCAGGTTCATTACAAAAGCATTCCCCAGAATGCGGATCGCTCCGTCTCGGTCTTTTCTCCCCAGATAAATCGAAACCATGGTTGATGCTCCGGCTCCCACCAGTGACCCGAAGGCCGCTCCGAGATTCATAAACGGAAATGTGATGGCCAACCCGGCGATCGCCATCGGACCAACTCCCTGCCCGATGAAAATGCTGTCTATTATATTGTAAATAGAAGTGACCGACATCGCAACAATTGCCGGAACGGAATACTCGATAAGTAACTTCTTTATTCGTTCCGTGCCCAGTTGATTTGGCGCTCCTTTGTCGTTTTGATGCATTATAACTTCGTTTTGATAGCCGGAAAATAGAGTTTTCTACCGACAGCCTGACATTTCCTGCTTTTTTTGCCTTAAAATTTTTGCAAAGTTAATTACTATTCTCTCTATTTAAAGCAAAGGGAAGAGATGTCTGCATTGCGTTTGGTTTGGTTTGAAACGGTTGCAAATGAAACAATATCAGCTGTTTGAGGTGAGTTTACGAATGGTTTATATGCCCATTAAATATGAAAATGTGCCATAAATAATTTGATATTGCACAAATGATGAAAAAATGTGTAATTTTGTCGGCAGAAAAATTAATTAATTTTTAATTTAAGATGGAGGCTTTGCTTTTCATTCGGCCTGCTATCTTCTTTAATCTGTAAATAATGACAATTAAAAAAACATGTTTTCTTCTGTTGCTGACATTGGCAACAAGCTCGGTTTTTGCCGGAGGATTACTTACTAATACAAATCAGAGCGTACATTTCTTACGCAATCCGGCCAGAGATGCATCTACCGAAATTGATGCTGTTTACACCAACCCGGCAGGTTTGTCGCTCCTTACAGATGGTTTTCATTTGTCACTGACCAATCAGAGTGCTTTTCAGACACGTGAAATTACCTCAACCTTTGCACCTTTTGTGCATAATGGAGGAAGTGCAACGAAAGAATTTAAGGGCGAAGCTTCGGCTCCGGTTATCCCAAGCTTTCAGTTGGCTTATAAAAAAGACCGTTTTGTGATTTCTGCTGGTTTTGCTATATCTGGTGGCGGTGGCAAGGCAACCTTCAATCATGGCCTAGCTTCTTTTGAAGCTCCCATCTCAATGATTCCGGTTTCGTTGACAGCAAAAGGCGTCAATACAACCGCCTATTCGGTAGATGAGTTTATGGAAGGCCGTCAGTTTATCTTCGGATTTCAACTGAACGGGACATATAAAATCAACGACAGGTTTTCCGGTGCCCTCGGGATGCGCCTGAATATTGTAAATAACGCATATCAGGGACATTTGCGTAGCATTCAGATCAATCCGGTACATCCGACATTGAATCCAACCGGAGCTACTATTTCTGCCAACACGTTCTTTTCCAATGCCGCGACTGCAGCTCAGGGCGCGTCCAATTCATTAGCGCCGATTATTTCTGCCGGATATGGTTCTTCCACGATGGCTCAGTTGGTAAGTGCAGGTGTACTTACTTCGGCTCAGGTTACACAGCTGAGTACCGGTTTAGGGCAAAATGTAAGTTCGTTGCAGGCTTCACAGGTGCAGAGTGCCTATAATACGGCTGCCGCAACTTACACCGCCAGTGCGAAGGCTACGGCCGATAAAGAGCTGGACTGTACGCAAACGGGTTGGGGCGTGACTCCGATCATTGGCTTGAATTATCACTATGCCGGCTTGAATATCGGGGCAAAATATGAATTCATCACCAAACTGAATATTCAGAACAATACTATCGTTGATGATACCGGCATGTTTACCGACGGGGTGAATACTCCGAGTGATATTCCTGCTTATCTGGCCGTGGGAGCTGAATATCAGTTGTGCAAAAAATGGAAAGTGTCGGGTGGCTATCACCATTTCTTCGATTCGGATGCCAAAATGGCCAACGACAAACAAAAGTTTATCAACGGAGGTGTGAATGAATTTTTGTTCGGTTCTGAATATCAAATTAGCGACATGTTTCTGGTAAGCGCCGGTGGTCAGATCACCCGTACCGGTGTAACAGATAATTATCAGAGCGATATGAGTTTCAGCCTGAGTTCGTATTCAGTTGGTTTTGGTGGTGCAATTAATGTCTCTCCGAAAATGAGATTAAACCTTGCCTACTTCTTTACCAATTACAATAAATGGACAAAGACTTCGTCAAACTATAACGGAACAAATCTTGCCGGAACTGACGTCTTTTACCGTACCAATAAGGTGTTTGGTATCGGATTGGATTATAAATTCTGATTTTTTTATTTTTCGTGATATATAAGTAAGTGAAGGCATGGTCTCGTGATGAGGCTATGCCTTTCGTTTTTGGAGCGGGATGCCTATCTTTGCAGCCAATTAACTAAAATACGATTCAAATCCGCATGATGAATTATTCCATACGTCCGGCTCAGGAAGCCGATTTTCCCGCTATTTTAAGCATCATCAAAGAGCTGGCTTTGTTTGAAAAAGCCCCAGAGAAGGTGACTAATTCCGTTGAGCAGATGCTCGAAGAGAAAGATTGTTTCCGCTGTTTTGTGGCAGTGAACGATCAAAACGAAGTATTGGCTATTTCGCTCTATTTCTTTGCGTATTATACCTGGGTGGGCAAGTCGCTCTATCTCGACGATCTTTACGTGCGCGAACCGTTCCGCAAACAGGGTATTGCTTCGGCCTTGCTGAAAAAGATTTTCGAAGTGGCACGCGAGGAGAATTGCAAACGGGTGCGCTGGCAGGTTCTCAACTGGAACGGGAATGCTATCAAACTCTACGAGAAATGTGGTGCCACCATCGACAACGAGTGGTCCAACTGCGACTTCGACCGCCAGGGAATTCTGGAATTCAGTCTGTAGTTGTTTGTAAGTTATTCGCACACAGAAAACACGGAATAGACGGATAGTCACGGAATAGTTTGAAAAATAATTTATCCGTGTTCTTCAGTTTAATCAGTGTGCTCCGTGTGCCTTGACGACACAAAAACGAGGAATAAACTTACGAACACGGAAATCCATAGGTAAATAATTTTCTCTGTGTATTCCTGTTTAATCCGTGCCTTCCGTGTGCTTAGAGATTGTTCAATCGCGGAAGCGTTTAGTGATGTCTCCGAAAGCATCGATACGACGATCGCGGAAGAAGGGCCACATGCGGCGTACGGTTTCGGTGCGTGACAGGTCGATGTCGAGAACCAGGTTTTCTTCTTTGTCGGACGATGCCTGCGCAAGGAATTCGCCCTGAGGTCCGGCTACAAAACTGCTTCCCCAAAACTGAATGCCGTTGGTGACGCCCGACGGATCGGCTTCGTAACCGGTGCGGTTCACTGAAATAACATGCAATCCGTTTGCCACGGCGTGAGCACGTTGCGAGATGATCCATGCCTCGCGTTGGCGGGCTTTCTCATCGTCGGTGTCGGTCGATTCCCATCCGATAGCGGTAGGGTAGATCAGTACCTCAGCTCCGGCCAACGCCATCAGTCGTGCTCCTTCGGGATACCATTGATCCCAGCAAACCAGTACGCCCAGTTTGCCAACCGAAGTCTGGATCGGTTCGAAGCCCAAATCGCCCGGCGTGAAATAGAATTTCTCATAATAAGCCGGATCGTCGGGAATGTGCATCTTGCGGTATTTTCCGGCAATGGAGCCATCTTTTTCAATCACCACGGCCGTGTTGTGATGCAAGCCCGGAGCTCTTTTCTCAAACAACGAAAGTACGATAACCACGCCCAGCTCTTTTGCCAAAGCCCCGAACTCTTCCGTGGAAGGTCCCGGAATTGTTTCGGCCTGATCGAAATTGGCAGGGTCTTCCACCTGGCAGAAATAGAGTCCGTTGTGCAACTCTTGCAGCACTATCAGCTCCGCTCCCTGACGGGCGCAGGCGGTGATGTTCTGTTTCAGTTTCTCAATATTGCCGCGGGTATCAGCGATATTGGCTTGTTGTATAAGAGCTATTTTCATTGAACGATTTTTTTAGAATCAAGAGTCAAGAACCAAGAATCAAGAATCAAGACGGAGGAGTATTCTTCATTTTACATCCTCAAATCTTCACATCCTCAAATTCCCAAATCGAATTTGTTTACTTCAGCAAAGTTCGTAATTCTTCTTCGTTTATCGAAAATTCCGGATTGAATTTTTCAGAGTGCATGTAATCGAGGATAGAACGATACAGCTGATTGGCTTCGGGTTTGTCTGCGATTTTGCCGAGTTGCGACATGCAGATCAACAGTTTTCCTTTCCCCATTTTGAATTCAAAGATAAGACCGAATTTGTTGTTCCGCTCCAGATTGTCAATCACCTGGACGATAGGACGATAAGTTTTGGCTGTTTTGTTCAGGTTGAGCGGGTTACTGTTGCGGATAATCGACCACCATTGCCAGTTGGTGTGAAAATCGGTTGGGAAAAGATCAAACAACGGATGCTTCGGATCCATCAACAAGCCCATGGTGCCCGGCGAAACCGGTTTTTTGTTCGATTCGGAAATGGATTTGAACATTCCAAAGTTCCAGAATTCGGAGTTGAACAATCCTTTGATGCTGTTGTGTGCAACTGAATCGGGCTGAGGAAATAACAGGACATTAGCCCCGTTTTTCAGCAATGCAATGGTTTCCTTGTTCAATGATTCGGTGACCATTATAGCCGGATCTTTTTCGATGGTTTCAGGAGTCGGATAAAGCCAGATGGGATAGCTGTTCCTGTAGGCCGTACTGTCGATCGAGATTTCGAGGTTCAGTCGTTGTGGGGTTTGCAGACTGGAAAACGAGAAGCTGACCGTGCCCTGATTGCTCAATTGTCCGTTGGCGATTTCGCGTTTTTTGAGTTTGCCTTCGCGCCACACTCTGCCGTTTTCTCCCACTAATTTCCAGGAAATATTGTTGTGAATAGTTTTATCCGAATAATTGGCAACCTCTACGTTGGCAGAAAAGGTCTCCTGATCGCTCCAACAGTATTTTTCAAACGACAGCAGCGGCACAACATCGTTGCAAAAATGGCTCCACTCGTCGCGACTGATAACCTCTTTGCTGTCCATATACGCATCCAGAATGCCGACCAAAGCCGTTCCTTGTCCGGGATAGTCCTGCAGGTCGAGCAGGTGGAAGCCGGCCATGCCCTTTGTACGCAATGCGGCTTCGATTTCAGCCCGGTAACAGAGTGCCGCTAACGCTCCCGAAGCTTTGGTGAAAGCCTGATTTTGGTCTATCATACCGGCTTTGGTCAGCCGGTCGCGGAACTCTTCCAGGTTTGCGGCGTTCAGTACGCCGGTATACTTTGCAATCTCTTTGTAATCGGGATAAACCTGATATTGTCCGATCTCGTGACTGATCAGCGGTTTGTTGATGTGATTCACGCCGTAGTCGTAATTGATTTGCGTCGAAGGTGAAACGGTGTTGAGGATGCCGCCATCTTTTGAGTCGCAAAAAGCATGGATCAGCCGGATGTGCGTCAGAATGGAATCGTGCGCAAAGGGGGTGCGGGCTGCCACGTGGTAATCTTCTTCGTCGATGGAAGGTGCATAGCCAATGTTGTTGTTCGATCCCTCCGAATAGAGCGGGCGACTATCGGATTGCTTCAGCGCCGTCAGTACTTTTTTGACCCGTTCGTGACCGCTCCATATTTCGTTGCCCATGCCGAACATCACAAACGAAGGGTGGTTGGCATAGTTTTTAAGCAGGGCGATACCTTCTTGGGTAAGCATCGTTGCCGTGCTGTCGGCATCGAGACCACCCCAGAAAGGAAGCTCCGGTTGCAGGTAGATACCCAGATGGTCGGCGGCGGTAAAGGCAGCTTCGGGCGGGCACCAGGTGTGGAAACGATAATGGTTGATGCCATACGATTTGGCAATGCGGAACACCCGCATCCAGCCGGCCGTGTCCATGGGCGGGAAGCCGGTGAGCGGAAATACGCATCCGTCGTGTTTTCCCCGAAGGAAGGTGGTTCTGCCGTTGATGGTAAATTGTGTGCCACGCGTGGCAAATTTCCGCATCCCGAAAGTAGTCGTACGGTTGTCGGCTTGCTTGCCGTCACTGACCACTGCGTTGATTTTGTAAATCGACTGGTGATACTCATCCCAAAGACTGATGTCAGAAAAATTATAAGTCGCCGTCAGGGTCGAGTCGGACTTCAGTGTGAAACCGGCAGGAGACAGAGCTTCGGTTTTCCCGTTTTCTTCTTTGGAAATAAAAAGGTCGAGTGAAACATTGCCGGATTTTGGCGCACGATTCAGTTTGATTTTACAAACGGCTTTCTTGTTTTCGATGTCGGGAGTGACTTGCAGGTCAGTGATGCGTAACGGTGCCGATGCTTCCAGATAGAAGCATCCGATAACACCGTTCCAGTTGGTCTGGGTATCGTCGCTGTACATGTGCACGCCGCCGTAGGGAGTTCGCTTCGCGTTGTTATCTATGCAAAGGGTAATGATGTGTCGGCCGGGAGTCAACAAGCGGGAAAGGTCGTACTCCTGCGGAGACTCCAGCAGGATCGATTCTCCGGCAAATTGTCCGTCAACCCACACTTTCGTCGGCTTGGTACGCTCCATAAACAGGCAGATCGAACGGTTTTTCCAGTTAGCCGGAATTACAACTTCCTTGCGGTACCATGCCGGGCCCTCGTACACGTAATTGCGGTTGAGGTGCATCGTGGTGCGAGTGTCATTTTTCCTGCCTTTGTGGTTGGTGTCGGTAGTGCCGGGTAACAGAATGGAATCGGTAAAAGTCGGGGCGGCCAATTTTTGTCCGATATTCGCAATGTTCTCGTCCGGCGCAAATTGCCAGCTACCCGAAAGATCAATGGTTTCGCGGTATTGCTTATCGGCAGCTTTGAAAGAGAACAGAGCCGGAATACACAACAAAAGAAAAACAAGAGGTTTGACGCGAGGTGCTTTTCGGAGTGAGGTCATATCAGGTTAATTTAAGGTGAAATCCGGGCGATATTTTACCACAAAGTACGCAAAGGAGAGCACTAAGTACACAAAGGACGAAGCAGATTGAGATCTTCGAGAACTTTGTGAAGGTACTTTGTGCTCTTTGTGGTGAATAAAAAGTGAGAGCTTCACACACGCAGTGAAACCCTCACACATAAGGTTGTTTACAATACTCCTTCAGGAAACTGCATCGTCACGCAGTGTAATGATCCGTGCTGCTTTATCAGCGAGCGGCAATCGATGCCGACAATCTCACGGTCGGGAAAGGCTGCCTGTAGTTGAGCTTTGGCAATTTCATCTTTCGGCGAATCGTAAGTAGGCATCAGCACGGCTCCGTTCATGATGAGGAAATTGGCATAGGTTGCCGGCAAACGTTCCTCGTTGAACAATACGCAATCGGCCATCGGCAGAGGAATCAAATTGTAAGGTTTGCCTTCCATTGTGTGGAATGCCATCAGTTCCTGTTCCATCAGGCTGAGCTCTTCGTAGTGTTCGTCGCTTTGATCGTCGCACTTCACGTAGGCAATCGTGTCGGGCGAACAGAGGCGAGCCAGCGTATCCACGTGACTGTCGGTGTCGTCGCCGGCCAGATAACCGTTTTTTAGCCAGAGCATCCGTTTGGCCCCGAATACCATCAACAGATATTCTTCCAGTTCCTCTTTCGATTTGTGGTCGTTGCGGTTAGGCGAAAGCAGACACTCTTCGGTGGTGAGGATGGTTCCCTCTCCGTCTGACTCGATGCTGCCGCCTTCCAACACGCATTGCAGCATATTTTGATAAGCCACTGTCGGCTGAAAGGTGTCCGAATCATAGAGCCGACGGGTGATCTGATTGTCAAAGTTGGCGGCATATTTCATGCCCCAACCGTTGAAAGTGAAATCGTAGAGATAAGGATCGCCTTCCACCATCACCGTGATGGCGCCGTGATCGCGTGCCCAGGTGTCGTTGGTCTCTATTTCGCGGAAAATAATCTGGCTGAAGTCGATGCCGTCGCCCAACTGTTCACGCACGGCAGCGCTATCGCGGCAAACGATCAGCAACTTTTCGCGTTTCACGATCTCTTTGGCAAGAGCAACGTAGCATTGGGTTACCTCTTCCAGAATGTAATTCCAGTCGGTATCCTCATGCGGCCAGGTGAGCTGAATGCCACTCTGGGGCGCCCATTCGGCGGGCAAAACTATTTGTATTTGATTCGACATAAGCTAAAAAGTACTCAGTATGCAGTATTCAGTACGCAGTGATTGAACGTCGCAATTAAATTGAATTTATACTCTGTGTTGACGAAGTCATCCGTGTCATCCGTGGACTCAGATTATTTTTACCTTGTGCGCTGCCTCTTCGGCTTTGGCGCGGGCTTCGTCTGTATCGTTGCCTGTGGCTAACACTACTCCCATGCGGCGACCGGGTTTGCAGAGCGGTTTGCCGAAAAGACGGATCTTGGTATCGGGAACATGCACCGCTTCGGTAATATCGAACGTTGGGTTCCAGGCCTCTTCTGTGGCTTTGATCACGTGTGTGGCACCGCATTGCAACAGTCGGGTATCGACCGGCAGACCGAGAATAGCCCGAACATGCAGCTCGAATTCTGACATTACCTGCGTGGCCATTGTCACCATGCCGGTATCGTGCGGACGTGGAGATACTTCGCTGAAGATCACCTTGCCGTCTTTTACAAACAGTTCAACACCGAAAATGCCATAACCGCCCAGCGCGTCGGTCACTTTCAGGGCAACCTGTTCGGCCTGACGGATGGTGTCCGGCTCCATGGCGCAGGGTTGCCAGCTCTCGTGGTAGTCGCCGCTGATCTGCACGTGGCCGATCGGAGCACAGAATTTGGTGCCGAAAGCGGTGCGGACGGTAAGCAGCGTTATTTCGTAATCGAATGTGATAAATTCTTCGATAATCACCCGGCTGCCGATGCCGCGGGCAGCTTCGTGGGCGTAGTTCCATGCCTTGTCGATATCGGCTTCGCTCTTGATGGTGCTTTGTCCCTTACCCGACGACGACATGATAGGTTTCGTTACGCAGGGAATACCAATTTCTTTCACTCCGGCGCGGAACTCTTCGGCAGTGTCGGCAAAGAGATAGTGTGCGGTTGGGAGTTGCAATGTTTCGGCAGCCAGACGGCGGATGCCTTCACGGTCCATTGTGAGACGGGCAGCGTGGGCTTTTGGAATTACATGGAAGCCTTCGCTCTCCAGTTGTTCCAGCATCACGGTGTCGATGGCTTCGATTTCGGGCACGATCAGCGCCGGAGCTTCGCGTTCGATGACGGCACGCAGCGCCTTACCGTTCTTCATGTCAATAACATGACAGCGGTGAGCCACCTGCATGGCCGGCGCGTTTTCGTATGAATCTACTGCGATGGTTTCCACTCCGAGACGTTGCGCCTCGATCACCATTTCCTTACACAATTCGCCGCTTCCGAGGAAGAGCACACGGGTGGCACCCTTCTGCAGAGGCGTGCCGATTGAAAGAGTTGACATAGTTGTATTTTTATGCTACAAAAATAACCATTTTCGGTCGATGGGTAAAATTAAACCCGGAAGGTTTTCAAAACCTTCCGGGTTTAATATGGTTTCCGCAGTGGCAGACAATTTAGTTTACCACTTCCCAATAGTGGGCAGGAAGAATAGTTTGTGTATAGATAGAACGCTACTGGCATTCCAGCTCTAATAAATCATGTGACATGGAAGTCAGTTGTTAGATCAATCCTTATTATGTCTGCAATAGCCAAAGATAGGCAAAAGTAGGCTTTTGTAAAGATATTATCGACAGTTTGTTCTGAGAAAAAGAGTACATTTGTCAAGTGGTGGCGCTGTGTAAACCGTTAATAAAAAATACTTGTGTGGTGAACTGGTACCGCAGACCGTAAACTAATAAGATATCCATCGTTTACAGACAAATTATGAAATCGGTTCTCAATCATCGTAATGTAAGTATAATTTATCTTGATCAATTTGCGACAAGTGGAATGTTTGACTCAGATTCACAAGACTGGTTGAAAATTAGAGATATAATAAAGAAAGGAGTTGGGCAGGGACAAATGATCTGCCCCATCTCTTCAGAACATTGCATTGAAACATCGCAAAAAGAAAAGAACAAAGCGATTGAATTGGATATGGAATTTTATAAAATATCTGGAGGTTTTTCATTTAAATCTGAAATGTTCGTAACATCTCAACTAATAATTTCTTTGATTCGAAAAAATAACATAACTCTTAAGACCTATTTGCATGATAAAATCATTGAAAATCCCATGTCTGATGAGGATAATTTTAAGATCTTCTCTTATAGCAAACAACTTCTTGATAAAAAAATTAATGAGTGTACTCAAATTGTAAACGGCATAAGGAATGTGTCAAGACATGTTTATGCAGATAAGCTTATGAAGAGCCGATTGATAAAAATCCAACAAGATATCTTATCTTCTAGTATGATTAGTAGATTGAAAGAACTGTTGCAGGATGGACATATTTATATACGAGGAGTCCATTTTACTTCAGGAGATGTACCTGACTGGATTGATGAGATAATTTATCAATTAATAAATCGCCATAGAATGACGCCAAAGGAAGCAAAGCTAATTATTAACGAAATTGAACATAACGGCTTTAATAATATTCCAACATTAAATATTCGGAGTTCATTGTCTGCAATTATTGCAGTAAATAATAAAAATGAGACAGTAAACGATCAGATTGATATTATGCGAATAGCAACAGGACTCCCAATATCTAATATTTTTTTAACGGACAAACAACGCAAACATGAAATTATTGAACTTGGTCTTGATCAAAAATACGACACGCAAATATTTTGTGGAACAAAATATGATAAGGAAAAATTGATTTTTGAACTTGAGAATATACTTCAAGCAAACAAATAATTTCACTCCTAACGGAGCTCGATCCCGCACGTAATGCTCTCTGCCTACCATAATGCGACTCCTACGGAGCCATTTTTAACATGGGCATATTGATATTTGATTAAAAACCCATCGGGTTAAGATGGCAGAATAGAATTTTGTGGTAACAGATCAATGCAATCGTAATTTCACTCCTAGCGGAGCTCTATTCGTACATAATGCTCTTTACCTACCATAATACAGACTCCTACGGAGCCAAAGTTCTATTGGAATGACGAAATATTATGCTTCAAGGCCCCGGAGGGGTCGAATTATGGTAGAATGGAATGCCGAAATGTCAAATTGCGGCTCCGTAGGAGTCGAATAATAGATTCAATAGAAAAATCGTCAGGGGAATAAACCTTTATTGCTATATTTGTCATTATAACCTAATTGCCTTACCGTTTATGCCGAACACATACACCCAATTCAACCTGCACGTTGTCTTTTCAGTGAAAGGCCGGGGAAACTTTTTATCAACCAAGATCAGAGAAGAGTTATTCCCCTATATTGCAGGTATTGTCAATAATAAGAAACACTACGCACTGGCAGTAAACGGATATAAAGATCATGTTCACCTGTTTTTTGAATATAATCCGGCCTTTTCCGTTTCAGATTTGATCCGGGATGTAAAATCAGCTTCGACCGTGTGGATCAATAGTCGAAAACTTGTTCCCGGTAAGTTTAGTTGGCAGGAAGGGTATGGCGGATTTTCCTATTCCCGTTCGCAACGGGATGTCGTGATAAAGTATATCATGAATCAGGAAAAACACCATCAGGGGAAATCATTCAAGGAAGAATATATGAAACTTCTGGCAGATTTTGATATTGAGTTCAAGAATGAATAT
>JAUZOL010000096.1 GCA_030706455.1 Bacteroidota bacterium | reverse complement strand
TGTCGCGGCGCGTCGGGTGCCGGAGGCTCTACTTGTGTTTCTGGCAACGCAATTGGAGGCGATCGCGACCTATCCCGAACCCGATTCGGAAACTTTGAGAAATGCTTTAGGTAAGAGGCTTCAGGTGGATGCCAATCAGGTATTTGTGACTAACGGTTCGGTGGAGGCATTTTACACCATTGCTGCCGCATTTCGTCAGAGCCGGTCACTTGTGCTGGTTCCCTCTTTTGCCGAGTACGAGGATGCCTGCCGGATGCACGATCACACGATTTTCTATAAAAGCAATGAACTGTTGCGCGAAGCGGGCAATGTTCGTCCGCAGTTGGTTTGGCTGGGTAATCCCAATAATCCCGACGGCCGTTTGTATGCCGCGAAGGAAATTGAGGAGCAGTTGCAGCAAAACCCCGATACCGTTTTTGTGGTGGACGAAGCCTATGGCGAGCTCTGCTCCGGCTTTGAGTCGGTGGTGGGGTTGGTGAATCGGTTTGACAACCTGATTGTGGTGCATTCGATGACCAAACAGTACGTTTTGCCCGGTTTGCGACTGGGATATATGGTGACGAGCCGATCACTGGCCACCCGCTTGCGATCCTTCTCTGTTCCATGGACGGTCAATGCATTGGCTCAGAAAGTTGGTGTTTATTTAATTGGTTGCGAAGAATTCTACATTCAAAACAAAGAAAATATTCTTCGCAGATCGATTGAACTGCAAAAACGGTTTTTGTCGCTTCCTGGGATCACCGTTACACCTTCGTCTTGTAACTTCTTTCTTTTGCGTACGGACGTGCTGGAAGCTTCTATCTTAAAAGCAAAATTGATGAACGATTTTGGACTGCTGGTACGAGATGCCTCTAACTTTCGCGGTCTGGACAATCACGCTATCCGCATCTCAGTGCAAACGGACGAAGAGAACGAACAACTGTTTCGGGCGATGGAGAAGATTTTAGAACCAAGAACCAAGATAAACCATTGACCATTAATGTTACCTCCTCTCTTACCCGCCTTTCTGCTCGACGCCCTGCTGGGCGATCCGCGACGGTTGCCGCATCCCATCCGTTTGTTTGGAAATATCATTGCTTTTTTTGAGCAACGCTGGAATCGTGGCCAGTATCGCTTTCAGAAGGGAGCTTTGCTGACTATTTTATTGGTCTGTGGCGTGTGGGCAATCTTTTATGTGGCCGAACAATTGCTGCAACCCTATCCGGTAGCGGCTTATCTTTTTGCCGTCGTTTTTATTTTTTACGGATTGGCCAATCGCAGCCTGATAGGCGAAGCGCTGGAGGTGGAAAAGGTGCTGAGTAACGAAGGTCTCGAAGCTGGTCGCAAGCGGTTGAGCTGGATTGTGGGGCGGGATACGTCGCAATTGAATGCCACGCAGATTCGTACCGCCATACTCGAGACGCTGGCCGAAAACCTGAGCGATGGAGTGGTGGCGCCCCTCTTTTATTATGCAATCGGAGGGTTGCCGTTGATGTTCGCCTATAAAATGGTAAATACCCTCGATTCGATGATCGGCTACAAGAGCGAGCGTTACCGGCAGTTTGGCTGCTTTGCCGCACGTACGGACGACGTGTTCAACTTTATTCCTGCACGCATCACCGCCTTGTTGATGTTATTGGTTACCTTCCGTTGGGATGTAGTTCCCTTTGTGCTGAAATACGGGCCGAAACACGCCAGTCCCAATTCGGGTTATCCCGAATCGGCCATGGCGGGGATTCTGAAGTGTCGTTTCGGCGGACCGAACGTATATCACGGCGTATTGGTAGAAAAACCTTTTATTGGCGAAAAACAGCGCGAAATTACGGCTAAAGATATCCGCAGGGCATGTGCCGTCAACTTTGCAGTGGCAACGGTAGCTGTGGTAGTTATCGTCTTGTTACGGAGCTACGGAGCGTAATACCTCTTTGCCGAACGCCATACATTCGCTGCGTTTCAGGTTGTCGTACTCATCCAGGTTAAACGCCTGTAGTTGCTTGCGCGCATCGGGTTCCATTAGTCCCCAGGTGATGCGCCCGAGAAGCACCTTGGACGTCACATTGGTCACGCCTGTCAGCTTGGCGAAGTGGTTGTCGATTAGTTGCTGATACTGAACCTGAGTGACGGGTTGTTTCATATTACCGCATACGGCAAACAATCCTTTTATTTTGCCTTTCAGCTGTTCATTGTGCTCCGTCAGGTAACGTTGAAGTTCGGGCGTGGTTTTGCCGGCGCGTATCGAGCCACCCACAATCACGTATTTGTAGCCTGACAAGTCAGGATTTTCTCTCACGTCGAATACTTTTGCAATGCCATTCATCCCTTCCGAAATCCAGGCGGCGGCATCGCGTGACGAACCGCACCAGGTACCGTAAAGAACGGCCCATTCGGCTTTTGACGTTGTGGGATAAAAGTCCATTGCCCATATCTTTCGGGGCAGCAACAAGGCCCCCATTGTGAGCAGGCCGCCTTTTAAAAAATCGCGTTTTTTCATATGGTAAAGATTTTATATCAATATATTGTTTCAGACTTATATTCATAACTCCGTCCTTCAGGGCGGAGGCAAGGGTAGAAAGCGTTCAATCGGCTTTAGCCTTGATAATAAAAACACTCAGGGCTAAAGCCCATTCATCAGCTCAGGTTTGTTACTCCGCCCTGAAGGACGGAGTTATGGGAAAAACTGTTATATGCAAAATAGAGAACGCACAACTATTCTGGCAGTTACATAGTACGATTGATCTTTCTAATCTCTGTGGTCTTTTATCTCTTTGTTCTTTATTCTGCTGATGCCGGATCCACCCGACAAGCCGTGTTGTATCATAGCCGCCGCAACCTGATCGACGTGCGTGGGAGCATATTGTTTCAGCAAGCCAACTTTGTTAAATATCGATAGTATCCTGACAGATAGTTTTTCCACTAAGCGGTCGGTGTCGGGGCGCAGCAGCAAACCGGGTTGTACGATTACAAGTTTGTCGAACCCGAGCGCTTCGATGCTCTGTTCCAGTTCTCCCTTCATGCGACTGTAGAAGAACGAAGATTTTGCATCGGCATTCTGAGCCGACATTAGCACAAAGGTTGTAACACCATTTTGCCGGGCAATCTTAGCAAAGTTGTATTGGTAATCGTAATCCACTCTCCACTGTGCCTCTTTGCTTCCGGCATCCTTTAAGGTGGTACCTAAGCACGAAAAAGCCACATCTCCGTCGATCTGTTCCGCAAAGTCATTCAGCTTGTCAAAATCGACAATGACCTGTTTGAGCTTGGGATCTGTCTCTGCGGCCGGTTTGCGGAGTAGTAACACAATTTCGTCAAAACGATCATCGGCCAGCAGTCGCTTGACCAAATATTTACCCGTGGCTCCCGAACCTCCGATTACTATTGCTTTCATAAGGATGAATGGATTATTGAAGAGATAAATTTTCGTAATTATCGACACAAATTTACATTTTCTTTTTTAATTGGCAGTCGGACAAACATGCGGATTTCGCATTTAGAAAATTTGCAAAGGACAGATTCTTAATTTTCCAATGCAGCAAAGTCAGATTTGGAACGACCTCGTACGGAGAACCGAAAAACCAGTGAGGAGAGCGGAAAGAGTCGCCCTTGTTTGAAGTTTCTGACGAAGGAGGAAACGAGTTTGGGCGATTCCCGCTCTTGAACGCCAGTTTTTCGAGTGAAACGGACGGAGTCTTGATTTTTTTGCTTCCTTTTTGTCTTGATACAAAAAGGAAGTTGGGGTCACAGGGGCGAAAGCCCCTATTAAAATAATTTGTTTGTATTATTTTGATAATCAACTAAAATACTCTTCAAATGAATCTGTTGGTCGTTTTTGTAGGACAAGAGCCAGTTGAGTGAGACAAAACAAAAAGCCCGGAATCTTTGCAAATTCCGGGCTTTCATTACGAGTATCTTGTTTTATCAGATCTTCATATTCATTGCGGCGCGAACCTCTTCGAGAGTGGCGGTTCCTACTTCTCTTGCCTTTTGTGCACCGTTGAGAATCACCTGACGCACATAATCCATGTTGGATTCCAGTTCGATGCGTTTCTGGCGGAAGGGACGCAGGTATTCGTTGATCGATTCGGTAAGCATTTTTTTGAGTTGTCCTCCGCCTCCGTCACCGATTTTGGCTGCGATGGCTTCCGGTGTTTCTCCCGTGCACATAGAGATCAGCGATAAGAGATTGGCAATTTCGGGACGACGTTCGGGCTCGTAGGTAATGAAGCGTTCGGCATCTGTCTTAGCCTTTTTGATGAGAGCTGCCGTTTCGTCTTCGGTAGCGCTCAGCATAATGGCGTTGTTGCGGCTCTTGCTCATCTTCTGTCCGCCGTCCAGACCGAGAATCATCGGTGACTTGCTCAAGAGCGGTTGCGGTTCCGGAAATACGGGGTTGTTGGGCGCAAATTTATCGTTGAAGCGACGGGCAATTACGCGGGTCAGCTCTAAGTGAGGCAACTGGTCTTTTCCAACAGGTACCACGTTTCCTTTGCAGAAAAGAATATCGGCGGCCTGATGAACAGGATATGTGTACATTCCGGCGTTGATGCTTTTTAAGCCCGAAGCCTGAATCTCTTCTTTCACCGTCGGGTTACGGTTGAGTTCGGCGTTGGATACCAGCGTAAGGAACGGAAGTAACAGCTGGTTCAGCTCGGGAACGTAGCTGTGAGGGAAGATAAAGGTTTTTCCGTCGGTAGGATCGATGCCGGCTGCCAGATAGTCGAGTGTCAACTGACGGACGTTTTCGGAAATTTTATCGAACGAATCGCGGTCGGTAAGCACCTGGTAATCGGCAATGACGATAAAGGTTTCAACGCCCAGGTTGTGCAGGCGTACGCGGTTTTGCAATGAGCCGAAAAGGTGACCGATGTGCAGACGGCCGGTGGGACGGTCGCCGGTAAGTACACGGTATTTTTCGGGATGTACGCTTAAATCCTCTTCCAGTTTTCTGCTTCTCTCAACGGTAGCCTCGTAGGTTCCCAGTTCCATTTTTTCTGTATCCGACATATTGATGTTGTTTTTCTTTGTATTTTAGAGAGTTATAATTTTCATTCTGAGTTATTCCGGCTGCTTCTGCTCGCCGCCGAATGCTTTGGCAAATTTACTGATTATTCTGAAAATACGGAGAAGAATGGCCGCTTAGTTTTACAATTCTCCCTTTTCAAACTTCTCTATCAACTCGCCGCCCACGCTCACATTGGTAGGATGATCGGGCAGGTTGCCGCGGGTGTACCAGGCTGCTTCGGCAATTTCGTTCTGATCGATCACTATCGGCTGGTTTTCGTCGGCTTCGGCCGTGAAACCTACCATTACCGACCCCGACAACGGCCAGGGCTGACTGGTGTAATAACGAATGTTTTTCACATCGAGTCCTACTTCCTCTTTCACTTCGCGGCGCACGGTCTCTTCCAGCGTTTCGCCCACATCGGCATATCCGGCAATCAGCGAGAACCACCCGGGTTTGAAATTGGCGTTATGTGCTAAAAGAATTTTATCACCGGAAGTGATGGCAACGATAATGGCCGGCGAAATCTTCGGGAAGAAGAGCGTGTGACATTTGGGACACATCATTGCCCGTTCGTCGGGTTTGTGTACGGTTTTTGTCCCGCATTTGCCGCAAAAACGGTGTTCTGCATACCAGTTGCGAAGGTGATAACCCACCACACCGACCCAGGCCACCTCTTTACGGCTGGCGGTACGGAAAAAATTGATCTCCTGATAGGTAATGTCCGATTCTTTTGCCGAGGGAGCGTCCCACACAAGGAAACACGATACCTCGTTAAGCGTAAATAAAAAGGTAGCTTCCGTTTGGTCGTTGATGTTGGTAAAATCTTTTTTCTGCGGAAGTTCGAGACCGTTGTTGTCGTTTTTCAGTAACAGCGTATTGTCTTTGTAATGAAGAACAAAGTCTTTGTCTTCTATCGATTTGCCGGCTACAAAATGGTTGTCAAAGCGGTGCGGAAATATGTCCTGAATCATGCTGATAATAGAATTTGCAGGGGCGACGAATTGCCCCGGAGTAGAGTGCAAATTTACGCTTTATTTTCTAAAGATGCAGGCGCAATTTGTAATCGCAAACCGGTAATTTATCAGGAAAAGGAGTCAAATTTCCGGCATATCCGAAAAAAGATTGGAAAACGGTGTTTCTTCTTGTTGTTGAAAAGATTATTAACTAAAAATAGATGTTTGTAAAAGGAAATTTGTAGATTTGAAAGCCGAAAATATGGATTTGATCATAATTGAATTACAAATCTAAAGAGATCGAAATACTTAATTTGATTTATAGCCATGAGAATATCCAAAGTAAATGTAGAGGTAAACGGAAAAGATACAATGGTGCGGATGTACCGTAGTAGTGAAAAAGGTGCGTTGATATATGCCGATATCGACCAGATAGATCGGACAACCGAGATTATCCCCGAGAAGAAACGTAACAGTTTTAATTTGAGCATAGCGAATAAAACATTGATTCGATATGAGTCGATAGAAAAGAAGGACAGGCCAAAATACAAAATAGTTGAAGATATAATCAAAAGACGTAAACTCCCTGACACTATTGAGATTGAAGAAATTGCCCCATTTCTCAATCATAAGTTTTTGCAACCGGTAAAATATTGGAAAGGCGATCAGTTAGTTAGCTTCAATTTGTCGGATTGCATTTTGCGAGCAGTTAAGCAGCATGATACAAGAGAACTAAAGCCCTATGACGATTGGCGCAAATGGTACACAGAAGATAAAAGCGAAAAACTGAAAAAGTCGATTGTCAATAACCGTATCCCGCTAACTGACGAGCAAAGCAAACGCCAGAAAGCATTGGTGCAGTGGGAACCCTGTTTTGTGGGAAGCGGACATCTGGATTTGGAAGCTTATCATCAAACATTCAGAACCGATGCACTTGCTGCTGCGCTGGGCAGCGTGGCAAAGGGAGAGCTGAGAGATAACGGTACACCGAAAGGGACAAACGAATATCACCGCAATTTAAAGCGCACGCTTCAGGCTCATCAGGCATTGATATTCGGAAAAAGAGAAACCCCGAATATAGCGAACCGTGCTGATGATCGACTGGCAATTTATAATCTGGAGATAGTAAAATACATGGAACGCTATTTTCCGATTAAGAAAAGCGGACGGAGAAACACAGCCGATGATATTGCTTATTATCTGAAAGCCGATACCATTAAACGCACGATATCCCATCAACTGGAAAACGCGGTACGGGCTAACCTGCTACGCAAAGGAAAATATGAACATCATGAACTTGATGAAACTACTACCAGTGAAACGCTTAGCAACCTCAAGCGCGACGAAGCATTTGTAATGAATCTGATTACGACTTCGGCTTTTGCAGCCAATAATATCCGTAACATTGTCGATCCGCAGCAGCCAAAGGATATATTAGGCAAAGGAGATTTTAAGACAAGTTTAGCTGCAGAACGATTCAATAGTCATGTTTTTCGCTTGTTTTTCAATGTCGAAGACAAAGTTGTGGATGCAATAACCCTTTGGGCACTGCGTGGCGCAGTGCAGAAGATACGTAACAATGTGGCTCACTATAAAAAATTGGCAATCGAAACTATTTTCAATGTAACCGGATTTGAATATCCCGATTCTCCCGATATTGCCTATTCGACAACAATATACAAGCAGCTCTTTGAAAAGGAACTTGAAAAGCTGCCCGAAGCATTTGCCCTGCAACTAAAAAGTGGTGGTGTGTTGGCTTACTACGATTTTAATCTGTTGAAAGGATTGCTCGCAACGGTAACGTTTCAGCTTTGTCGTTCGGTAGTGCCATTTGCTCCGGGATTCAAGAAAGTGATGAAGAGCGGAGTGGGGTATCAGAATTCCGAACGGGATGCAACATTCTACGACTTGGAGCTCTCGGGCTATATCAAAAAAGAAGAGTATTTGGAAGGGGCATGGAATGGCCGCTATTTTCTGCTGAAAACAATCTACAATTACCTGTTTCTTCCCAAATTTACGGCTGATGCCACAAAATTTGCCGATACGGTAGCATGGGTGTTGAAAAAGAACAAACAACAAGCACAGAATAGTCGCAACACTAACGCTTTTGCTTTTGCCGACATTCGGTTTATGACTAAAGACGAAAGCATATCCGGTTATATGGCTTATGTGCAGAGTCAATGGATGCTTGAAGCGAACAAAAAAGGGGATAAGAAGAAAGATGATGTTCGTATCAATTTTGAAAAATTTGTTATACAACTCTTTGTAAAGGGTTTTGATAGTTTTCTGAAGCAAGCTAAATTTAAGTTTATCCATTACCCGCAACCTCAAATTAATGCTTCGGACACCAACCAGCAACAGGCTGATAAATTAAATCTGCTTGAAACAACTATTCGCCCCTTCTGTAACGTGCATAGCCAAAATATAGATCCGGACAAAGATGCACAAATTGCCTGGTATGTCTATTGTAAATTGTTGGACGCAACTCACCTGAGCACATTGCGTAACGAACTGATAAAATACCGTTCGGCTGCCGGAAGCGATATTTTTGCTCATGTTACGGAGATTATAGAGCTTTGCCTGCTCAGTGCCGATCAGGTACCGACCGACTACAGGCAAATTTATCCCGACAAAGAGAGTTGTCTCCAACGTCTGATACCCTTTATGGCCAACGGTGCCGACTATGTGAAGTGGGGCGATTTGTATGTGCAAACCGATAACGAAACACCCGTTGTGCATAGTGGTATCGAGCTAAGTGTAAAGTATGGTACTGCTGATCTGCTTCAGAAGCTTATCGCTTCGGATGAAAAATTCAAAATTGCAGCATCGGATTTTGATTTGTGGCATCCGGCCAAACCGACGATAGAACCGATGATTAAACAACGTGAAAAACATCATGATTTGTGGCGGGAAGCAAAGAAAAAAGACGACCAGGAAAGAAAGGATAAAGTAAAAGAGAGAGGCAACTATGTGAGTAAGTTTATGAAAACGAAAAGTGCCGATTACATGCTAATTTGCGATTACATAGACCGCTATAACCAAATTGACAACAAACTTCATTTCGATCATCTGAAACGACTGCAAAATCTGATTGTTGAAATTCTAGGGAGAATGTCGGGGTTTGTCGTTTTGTGGGAGAGAGATTTTCAATATTTCGATCAACAGAGAGTACAGCAGCAGGGCGGAATGTTGCTGGATTTTTCGCACGGTGTGCCTAAAGAAAAGGCATTGAAACCACATGAGGCATATTTTAATCAACTTTTTCTATGTGATGATTACCGGAATATTCGTAACCATATTGCTCATTTTAATTATTTGACGCAGTCCGCAGAGAAATACTCACTGATCGACCTGATTAATGCGCTGAGAGCTTTGTTGCATTATGATCGCAAACTGAAGAATGCCGTATCGAAAGCATTTATCGATTTGTTCGACAAGCAGGGTATGGTGCTAAAGCTGAAGTTTGATAGCCAAAAACATCATTTGCAGGTAGAGAGCGTAATGTCCAAACCGTTGTTTCATCTGGGGTTAAAGAAAAAGGAAGAGGGGATGTATACCGATCAGGTTTCGCAGACATACTGTGATATGTGCAAATGCTTGTTAGAAATGAAAAACTGAGAAAAAATCAGGCCGGAGACGAGAAGAACTGTATTTTTGCAACATAAAAGGTGTTGCTTGCGTTGATTGATTGTCAATTACAAATGACACGCTATAGACTATCCCAATATTGAAGGGAACTACAACCTGTAGACGGTTGTGGTACCAAATTCTTTTGCTATAGACTATCCCAATATTGAAGGGAACTACAACAGCTATTCCGTATGGGTCTTGTCCCCAAACGCTATAGACTATCCCAATATTGAAGGGAACTACAACCCATTCTTTTGAATCGTCTCCATAACCTAAGCTATAGACTATCCCAATATTGAAGGGAACTACAACTACAAATACTTTAATCGGACGTGTGAGTATGCTATAGACTATCCCAATATTGAAGGGAACTACAACTGTGCATCATCCACATGCTCATCATGGTTTGCTATAGACTATCCCAATATTGAAGGGAACTACAACGATTAAAGTTTCGGAAACCGATGATATTAAGCTATAGACTATCCCAATATTGAAGGGAACTACAACCTTCAAGGCAAACGGAAAAGGGAACTTTGTGCTATAGACTATCCCAATATTGAAGGGAACTACAACACAAGCCGAGAAAAGGTCTTACGCTGACAGGCTATAGACTATCCCAATATTGAAGGGAACTACAACAGTAATAGCATCATTAGCACACAATACCAGGCTATAGACTATCCCAATATTGAAGGGAACTACAACGTAATCAAAGTTTAATCGTTTTCCGTCACTGCTGTAGACTATCCCAATAATGAAGGGAACTACAACTTAATAGATACAAACTGATGCCAATGACCTCCTGTAGACTATCCCAAAATTGAAGGGAACTACAACAGTATTTAATACATGGACACAAACAAAAAACCTGTAGATTATCCCAATATCGAAGGGAACTACAACGGTATGGAATTCATTGCATAAAATGTTTATCATGTAGACTATCCCAATATTGAAGGGAACTACAACTGTGTTTTGTCGTAAGCTGTCATATCTTTTCCTGTAGACTATCCCAAAATTGAAGGGAACTACAACGCTGCACTGCACATGTATTTTTCCATCAGTCCTGTAGACTATCCCAATATCGAAGGGAACTACAACTTGAAAATGGTTTCATTTTAGGTTTTCTTTCTTGTAGATCATCCCAGTATTGAAGGGAACTACAACCGAATATCCGCAGTTGTAATAGAATGATCTCCTGTAGATTATCCCAAAATTGAAGGGAACTACAACTTGTGAGGTCGGAAAGTGGGTGGAGGATTCCAGCAGATTATCTCAGAAGGAAGGAATTAACATTTCCGCTAATTCAATCATTCTGTAAATTCTGATGCAGACAATTGATGTGATCGTTTTATAATTATTTGGTTTGCAATGATAATTTGCCTCTTTTTGTTGTATATTTTCACCGTAAATTGACAACAAAACCGAAAGGAGGCAACACACCATGAAAGCGTCTACACCATTAATCATTACCATTAGCCGTCAGTTGGGCTGCGGAGGTGCAGCCATCGGTCAGCAGGTGGCCGAAAAACTGAATATCCATTATGTCGATCGTGAGATTATCAGCCGGGCGGCGCAACGACTCTCCGTCGTGGAAAAAGAGATTGACGAAAAGGATGAGAAAATTCAATCGTTCTGGAAGTCATTCTTTCAATTGAATGCTCTGGCATCCGATGCCCCTCTTCCTCCCGATATGCGTATTACAACCACGGGAGAAATTTTTAAGGTAGAAAGTGATATTATCCAACACATTGCCAAAGAACAAGCGGCCGTTATTATCGGGCGTTGCGGGTATTATATCCTGAAAGATCATCCCAATGTAATTACGGTTTATCTCCATGCCGACAAAGCTTATCGTGTGGATCGCATTGCCCGTCAGACAGGCATGACCGACAAAGAGGCTCTCGAAATGATTGAAAAAAACGACAAGGAGAGAGGGAATTACATTGAAACGTTTACCGGAAGTAAATGGCATGATGCACGCCATTTCGATCTTTGCATCGACACAAGCAAGACCGGAGTGGACAATGCAGTGGAACTAATCCTCAATTATGTAATAATGGTTCATTCGTAGCAGTGATCTTGCATTTAAGATTTAGTCAAAGAATAGACGCGAACTTTGTAAAGAATGCTACGTCAGATTGGGACGGCATTGTCCGGTAAGCCAAAAAACAAGAGAGGCAAGCGTAAAATTGTCCATTGTTTGAAGCTCCTGACGAAAGGAAGGGGCAAGTTTGGACAATTTAGCTTGACGAGCGCCGGTTTTTTGAGCGAAGCGGGC
>JAUZOL010000095.1 GCA_030706455.1 Bacteroidota bacterium | reverse complement strand
TCACACGTGCTGAACCATTTTGCTGAAAACGGTTGGTATAAAATACAATTGACGATTGCCTTATGATTAGTTGCATTGCTGTTGACGACGAAAAATACGCCCTCGATTTATTAATTGACAATATCCGCAGGGTTCCTTTTCTGGAGTTGAAAGAGACGTTCAGAAATGGCGTAGACGCGTTGCATTATCTGGAAAAGAATCCCGTCGATCTGGCCTTTCTCGATATTCAGATGCCGGTTCTGAACGGCCTGCAAATGTTACGAAAGTTGCAGGTAAGGCCAATGATTGTGATCGTATCCGCATTTAAAAGCTATGCGCTTGAAAGTTTTGAGCTCGACGTTCTGGATTATCTGCTAAAACCAGTATCGTACGAACGATTTCTGAGAGCGGCGAACAAAGCCAACGACTATTTTCTGCTGAAACATGCGAAAAACGGGCAACGGAATGATTATATATTTGTCAATGCCGATTACCGCCTGGTAAAAATCAACATTGACAAAATCTTGTATATTGAAGGGATGAAGGACTACGTAAAAATCTTTCCGGAAAACAGCAAAGCCATCGTTACGAAACTATCACTTAAAACGGTTGAAGAAATGCTGCCGGACGAGCACTTTGTACGCGTTCACAAATCGTATATTGTAAATAGTCAAAAGGTGATTTCGTTGCAAAAGAAAAAGGTGCAACTCCATGGCGACATCATCATTCCGTTGAGCAGCAATTACCGCACGGCCTACAACCAGCTGATAGACAGTCCGGCAGAAAATTAATCGCCTATCCTCCCATCAACAGTATAGCGATAGCAACCAGAGCCATACCGCTAATCAATCCGATTTTCGAAAACAGGCTTTTACCATAATGGTGTGCCGTAGGTATCAGCTCATCTATAGCAATATACACCATCGTGGCCGACACAGCGCCCAGTACAATACCCTCCAGCATTGGCGACCAGTAAGGCAATATAAACAGCCAGGCCAGAAATGCCCCCATCGGAGTGGAAAGGCCCGCAGCCAACGTCAACAAGAGAGCTTTTCGGCGATTTCCCGTCGCGTGGTACATTGGAGCTGAAATAGAGAGGCCAATGGGAACGTTATGGATAATAATTGCCAGCAAAATAGGAAACGCCAGACGATAATCCGAAACGCCTATCGTAAACATAGCTATTCCTTCGGGGATATTGTGTAAAGTAACCGCAAGCGCAATTAAAAGGCTCATTTTTTTGAGTCGCTTTTTTAATTGAACGCTTTCAGGATCGGCATTATCGCTAACGTCCACATGATGAGGAAACAGCATATCAATCAGTGCCATAACCACAATTCCCAGGAAAAAGGAGAAGATGGCATACATAAACGCTTTTGAGGGAGAAGCTGCAGATTCAAAACAGCGAAGCGATTCCGGAAAGATTTCGACAAAAGAGACGAAAAGCAATACCCCGGCAGCCAGACCCAACGAGAAAGCGAGAAAAGAGCGGTTGGTTTGTTTTGAAAAGTATGTTAAGAGACCTCCGATACCGGTTGACAACCCGGCAGTAAGGGTTAGCCCAAAAGCTATCAACAAATTATGATGTTCCATTTATATCTGATACTTAATTACAAAGGTAACAAAATAAACGACAACCGAGATGAAGAATTCTTCTCTTCATATCTCGCAGAGAGTACGTGTAGATTAACGATTTAAACCATTGACTATTTTGGCCGTCTTTTATAAAAAAACATAACATCATCAATTTCGGGGAACATCAGATGGTAGGCCGGCATTCTCATTTAACAAAAACAATTAACTTTGCCTGCTTTCGTGCAAATAATATGAAGACAGTAGTAATAATAGCTCCGGCATACCAACAGTACACAAGTTTCATCCACTCCTTACCTCAAATTTTTAATTTTGAAGGCACTTCTATTTATAAGGCCAGAAATGAAATTAAGAATTTTGAGCTTGATGGAAAACTATTTACCGTCAAAGGTTATAAGCGGCCACATATCATCAACCAAATTGCCTATGGCACCTTCCGCCAAAGCAAAGCCAAACGGGCTTATGATTACGCATTGCGTCTTCTGGAGAAAAACATCTCCACGCCAGAGCCTGTAGCCTACATAGAACAATACGCATGTGGTTTATTGTGCAACTCTTATTTTGTCTCGTTATTTGCCACAGAATCTCACCTTCTCAGAGAACTTCACGACTATAAAGTAGAGGGAAATGAAGCGTTACTCAACGCACTGGCGGCGTATACGGCTTACGTTCACGAGAGAGACGTGTTTCCTATCGATTATTCGCCGGGAAATGTGTTGTTTGAAAATGAAGATGGAAAATTCAGATTCACGCTCCTCGACATCAACAGAATGCAATTTCGAGTAGTGACTCAAAAGATGGCTGCAAAATGCTTCCGTCGCTTTACCATGGATCAGTCGTTGATCGACTTCATTGCAAAGGAATATGCTCGAATAAGAGGGTATGAACCAACTGCATTCGCGTGCGAAGCCACCAAGCATCACACCAATTTCTGGAAAAGGAGGTAATAAAGCTATCCCTTGGAAAAAAACTACTTTTCGAGATAGCTCTTCGTTTCTATCTTCTTCTTTAACAAGGGAGAAGCATTTCCTGCATTCACTGCTTTTTGCCACCAAACCAGAGCTTCCTCTTTTTCGCCTGCCATAAACAGAATATCGCCGTAGTGTTCAAGCACTTCCGGGCTTTTATCTCCACCATTGTCAATTGCCTGTTTTTCATAGATTTTGGCCAGCGAGTAATTTCCTTCCACAAAGAAAATCCAAGCGTAAGTATCCAGATAAGTGGCATTCGTTGGTTCGGCTGCCACGGTTTTGGCACTCATGCTTTCGGCCTTTTGCAAGTCCCGTTTCTCCAACGATAAATAATAGGCGTAATTGTTCAGTGTTCCTATATTATTCGGCTGATATTTTAGCGATTGAGCATAAGAAACGAAGGTCGAATCTTTCATTCCCAATTTATAATAAGTGTCCCCCAGTTGGGTATAAATTTGAGAGCGCATTACTATGTTTTCATCCGGCACCAACTGAAGCGCCTTATTGCAATGGGAAATCGCCTCCTTGTATTTTCCTGATTGGTACAGAGCAATTGCCTTATAAAAATAAAAATCAACATCGTCGGCAAAATACCCGAGAGCTTTACTGCACAGAGAATCGATAGCCGTAAAGTTTTCCTGCTTAATTTTCATATCAATCATTCGCATCCATGTCACCTTATTCTGAGGATTGAGGTCGAGCATTATTTTCAGCTCATTTTCAGCAGCTTCGTTTTTTTGCCGCATCATCAGAAAGAGGTAATTGTAATTGTGGAGGCTCTCTTCTTCCGGATACATTTCGAGCAAAGAACTGAGATAGCCCTCTACCTTTTGCATTTCCGATGGACGGGTAACAAGGTCTTTGAGAACAGACAATTTTGGCTCAAGATCAACATTTTTGTTGCGCATCATCTGATCGAGTACTGACATCATCGACACTGTATCGCCTACTGCCTTATAATATTTTGATAGTGAATAAAGGGCATCTCCATTATTGGGATCATTATTCAATACTTGCTGATAACAGGCAAGCGCTTCTTTTTGCATCTTTTGCTCCAAATAAATATCACCTCTGAGAACTTGATATTTAGCCTCATTCGGATACGTTTTCACCAGCTTATCTATCTCTGCAATCCCTTTTTTATTTTGATTTTGCATAAAATAGAGCCGGGCTTTTTCCATTGTTATATCCTGATTCATGCCCTGCACCTTTTCAAGCATGTTCAAAGCCCCAATAGCTTCGTTATATTTTTCGGATTGCGAATAAATATTTATCAGCATCATCAACGCCTCATCGTTTTCGGGGTCAATTTTCACGATGGCATTATACACTTCAACGGCTTTGTCTATTTTCTGAGAAGAAAGATATTGCTCGGCCAGAGCAGTTTTGAACCACAGGTTTTCAGGCTGAGCCACTGTTGCCTTTTCCAGACATGCAATCGCCTTATCGGTTTGTTTGGTAACAACGTAAATTTTAGACAATTCATACATCACATTCCCGTCATTCGGCTTGATCCGGTTACAATTAGTGAGCAAATCAATTGCCGCATCATAATGCCCGGCCAGCCTTTCACGCAAGGCATCGTCAAAAAAGTAATTGAACTGAATGTCGACCGGAGTTGTCTCTTCAATATGCTTTTGAACTGCCTTTTTAGAAGCTGACATTTGAAGAGAACCACTCACGCAGAGGGCTAATATAACGATGCGGATTAATTTCATTGCTTTTGATTTGAACTGCTGACAGAGAGCTTTTCGGCTGCATCAGCAGATAAAATAAGTAACCAGTTAGTTATGCAAATGTACGTATTTCAGATGGAAAAACTGTCACCAAAACATTTAGAAAAACTAAAACAGATAACGAATTGCACCGGATTTCAATCGAACAATTCCATCAGCACCGGCAACGATTTGATTTCTCCGATTTCGGCCAAATGGATACGATAATAGGCAAGCATATGTTCAAGAATAGCAACACGTTCGCTTCTCGAGAAACGGAACATGTGCATATTTGCATAGTTAATCCGCATCAGCTGATATAAAACAGCGCTCTCCGCAGGACGCAGGAAATGTTTGTGCAATGGGCATGTGGAAGTAAATACCCCATTGACCATGTCAAAATAAAAGTGCAGTCCGAGATTTTCCGTATTGGGAAAGAAGCCGAGGAAACGGGTCAGATGAAGCATCATCACCAAATGAAAATTGGCAACGCCCTGTTCCGACCGTTCGAGGATTTGTACTGATTCCTGCAGGAAGCGAAACAACATTTTGTCAGTCTGACTATCCCGCAACGTACGATAAAGAAATTCGGCAAGAAACAATGCCAGAGCATTTTTCACCGGATTTAATTGTATGGAAGTAATAATATTGTAAGGCCGGGCTTCTTTTATTTGATGAAGTTCGCGGTCCGGCAGCATTTCTATTTCAAGATCGACTAACGTCAGCGGTTGCAGGAATGCCATTTTCGATCCGCTTTTTTTTCTCGAAGCTCCATAAACGATACAGGCCAAACGTCCCCGCTCCTCCGAAATAAGGTGCACGATATTCGCCTTATCGGAATACTTGATGCAGTGAAGAATGATGGCTTTCGTTTTGAGAAACATAACAGACGGAAAGAAAATACATTTAGCAAAACAAAGATAGGCTATTTTGAGCGCATAAAAAAAACAGCATGACACATATATATCTGCGCCATGCTGTAGTATAGTATATCAAGTAAGTCGTTTACCCCAGGAATGCTTCGCGCACAGCCGGGTAAACAATTTCACCTTTCACAATGTTAAGACCTTTGCGAAGCTCTTCACTCACTTCACAAGCCTTTTCCCATCCCAGATTAGCCAGTTGGATCGCGTAAGGCAAAGTAGCATTTGTTAACGCAAGGGTTGAAGTGTAAGGCACTGCACCCGGAATATTAGCAACACAATAATGAACCACACCATCAATGGTATAAATCGGATCATTGTGTGTTGTCGGGCGGGAAGTTTCAAAGCAACCACCCTGATCGATAGCAACGTCTACCATCACAGCTCCTTTTTGCATAGTAGACAGCATATCAGCAGTCACAAGATGAGGGGCCTTTGCTCCGGTTACCAAAACCGCACCGATTACCAAATCTGCAGTTTTAACTTCTTCCGCAATCACATATTCGGAAGACACCAATGTTTTTACATTTTTAGGCAACACGTCCGACAAATAACGCAAGCGAGGCAGCGAAATATCAGCCAAAGTAACATCAGCACCCAAACCGGCAGCCATCCAGGCAGCCTGAGTACCAACCACACCACCGCCAAGCACAAGCACTTTTGCAGGTTTAACACCCGGCACACCACCAAGCAGGATACCTTTTCCGCCATTAGGACGTTCAAGATACTTTGCTCCTTCCTGAATTGACATCCGGCCTGCCACTTCCGACATTGGGATCAATAAAGGAAGACTCCGGTCGGCCTTTTCTACTGTTTCATAAGCAAGACAAACGGCTCCGCTGTCGATCATTGCTTTTGTCAAACCGGCATTAGAGGCAAAGTGAAAATACGTAAAAAGCAACTGATCTTTCTTGATCAACCGATATTCAGGCTCAATCGGCTCTTTTACTTTTACAATCATATCAGAAGCGGCATAAACCTCTTCTATTGAAGGCAACAATGTTGCACCTACCTTCAAATACAATTCATCACTAAAGCCACTATTCACCCCTGCACCTTCCTGAATGTAAACAATATGGCCTTGTTTAACAAGTGCAGACACGCCTGCGGGTGTTAATCCCACGCGATTTTCGTTGTTTTTAATTTCTTTTGGGGTTCCAATTTTCATGCTCTTCAATTTAAAGGTAATTAATATGTCTCAAAGGTGAATGTTTTTTATTGTACTTGCAAAGATAAAGCACAAAAAAGTGTTATTAAACCTGTTTTTAGACATAAATATGTCTAAATTTCATAATTAAATATTGTTTTATCTGTTTTTATTAACACCAAAAAATACGAATAACATTATTTAACTTATTTCTTAGACTGTTGATAAAAAGACAATTATTTATCAACAACATCGTATATCACTGTTTTTCAACGTTTTAAATTAACGCATTGATAATAAACATTGTACAAAAAAACATGAAAAATACCTCAAAACAGCTATTTTTTATGTGGAAAATCTTTAGGATATTTGTCAGTCCAAAAAGACTTAAGACCCTAAAAGATGAAAGTGAACAGCGCCAACGACTTGTGGCATCGATGCCTGCGTGTAATACGCGACAATGTGTCTGAAACTACGTTTTCCACGTGGTTTTTGCCCATTGTACCCCTCAACTATGAGAACAATGTTTTCACAGTACAAGTCCCAAGCCAGTTCTTCTACGAATATATTGAAGAAACTTTTGTCGATTTATTAAGAATGACCATTCACCGCGAAATCGGAGAAGGCACTCGTTTAATGTACAGAGTTTTGGTCGATCGCACTTCGGGCACAAGCACCACTATTCCGAGTGATGATAAGTTAAAGCCCAACCAGCTTTATAACGCACCAAAACAGGAAAACCCTTTTGCACGAAAAGAAGTTATCCCAAATATTGATCCACAACTCAATCCGATCTATAATTTTAACACTTTTGTAGAAGGTACCAGTAATAAGCTTGCCCGTACCGCAGGAATCAGCATCGGCAATAACCCCGGGACAACGATTTTCAACCCGCTGTTTGTATACGGACAATCCGGCGTTGGGAAAACTCATCTGGTACATGCTATCGGTATTCAGGCAAAACAAACACACCCTGACAAACGCGTACTTTATGTTTCTGCAAATTTATTTCAGATTCAATATACGGATGCCGTACGTAACAATAGCGTTAATGACTTTCTGAATTTCTATCAGAGCATTGATGTGTTGATTTTGGATGACATTCACGAATTTGCCGGCAAAAACGGAACTCAGAATACATTCTTTCATATCTTCAACCACCTGCACCAAAACGGCAAACAGTTAATCCTGACATCCGACCGTTCGCCCATGGTATTGCAGGGACTTGAACAGCGCCTCATCACGCGATTCAAATGGGGATTATCAGCCGAGATATCAAAGCCCGACTTTGAATTGCGCAAAGGCATCTTAAAACACAAAATCTTCAAGGACGGATTGGACATTGATGACGAGGTAGTAAACTACATCGCAGAAAATGTTACTGACAACATCAGAGATCTGGAAGGTGTCATCATTTCACTGCTGGCCTACTCTACCCTTACCGACAAACCAATCGATCTGGAACTTGCACACAAAGCAGTCAGCAATGTTGTGAATGTGACTCCGAAGGTTGTCACAATCGAGCAAATCAGAAATGTTGTTTGTGAACACTTCGGACTCAAGATCGAAGAAATGTTGTCGAAACGCCGAAACAGAGAATTGGCTCAGGCGCGTCAGATTGCAATGTACCTTGCCAAGTGCCATACAAAACACTCACTTTCTTCTATCGGGGAAATGATTGGCAAACGAGATCATGCGACCGTGCTGCATGCTTGTAAAGTGGTCAACGATTTGATGGAAATCGACAAACAATACAGAGCCTGCATTCAGGAAATTCAAAATAAGATCAAAGCATAACCGCAAAAAGTTAAATCCTCTCATCCGAGAGGATTTTTTTTATTTCTTCCTCCTCCGCAACTTCCACCACTGCATTATTATACAGCGGATTGTTCTTAACACAAGACGCAAAACCTCCCCGTAAAACCACAATTGCACTGCAAAAAAAACATAATGCTATTTGCAATTTCCTTTTTTATACGCTATATTTATTGCGTGAATTTAACTCATGTATTAACCTTATAATATCGCATGATTATGACTAGAACTATCACATTTAACGAGCTGAGAAAAATCAAAGACAGCCTTCCGTCTGGCAGTATGGGGAAAATTGCTGCAGATTTAGGTCTGACCGACGAAACAGTACGTAATTACTTCGGCGGTCATAATTTTAAAGATGGAAAGAGTTGTGGTGTTCATATTGAACCCGGCCCTGACGGCGGTTTAGTAATGCTAGACGATACAACTATTTTAGATCATGCTCTTCACCTGCTTGAGGAAGTCCACTAACCTAAACCCCCCCAAAAAAAGAAGCATAAAAAAACGCAGCTGATTGTTGAAATCAGCTGCGTTTTTTCATCTATGTTAATTTGATTGTTTCTGCCTGGGTAATCTGAAGCTAATATACAAGTCGAGTATCGTAGCAATAAGCAGGCCGGCAATCCACAGATAATGATGAATAAACATTCCATAAGCGCTCGCCACCAAAACCAATGTTGCAAAAGCATGTATCTTATTCAACCGCCTTGTTCTGAAGTCTGACTGATCGATCGGCAACACCACTCTTACCACCACAAGAAAGAGAACTCCAAGTGAGAAAATATAGGGAGCTACCTTAATTTGCGAAAAATAAAATACTGTCGCGATCATCAACAATAGATATCCGGCGCCGTACATTATTTGCAGAATTCTGTTCCTTTGTTTTTCTGTAATTTGCATCAATCCTTTTCTTTAATAATAAATATATCTTCGTTGGGTCGTTTCATCAGGTGTTCTTCCCTGGCAAATTTTTCCAGATTTGCATTACTGGTTTGTAGCTCGTTAATTTTTTCACGGTTGTCTTTAATACTCTGATCATACTGTTCTATCTGATCTTCCAGATTTTGGATTTCCCGTTGATTAGCAATGCGCTTGAAAAAATTATTCTCATCCACAAAACACATGATTACCAAAAACGTTACGGCAACTACCCAGTATTTAATATGCTTGGTTTGTCCTACCCGTTTGCGCAATTTCAACCATATTTGTTTCTGCATAACCCTATAGTTTTATATCACACTTATTTGAACAACCTGAAAATATCATTTCCGTTAGCATAAATAAGCAAAGCAAACAGAAGGAACAAACCCACCATTTGTGCATACTCCAGAAACTTATCACTCGGTTTACGTCCCGTTACCATTTCATAAAGGAGGAACAAGGTGTGTCCACCGTCAAGAGCTGGAATAGGAAGAATATTCATGAATGCCAGAATAATCGAAAGGAAGGCGGTCAACGCCCAAAAGTTTTGCCAATCCCAAACGTCAGGGAAGAGACTTCCGATAGTACCAAACCCGCCGATTTGTTTCGCACCCTCCTTGGTAAAGATAAATTTAAGCTGTTTTACATACGAAGTCAGTGTTTCAACACCTTTATTTATCCCGGCCGGAATAGACTCAAAGAAACCATATGAGATCCGTTTGGTGACAAAGTTCCCTGCAAATGTTTTAAGCGCAACGCCGATTTTCCCGCTCTCGCTAACAACCAGCGAGGCCGACAGACGTTTACCGGAACGAATGAACTCTATTGGAACGGTTTTTCCTTTGCAAGAGTCCAGTTGAACCGAAATATCCTGAATGGCAAACATCGCCTTACCATTAACAGACACCACGCTGTCTCCCTTTTGCATACCTGCTTTGGCCGCAGCTGAACCGTTCACCGTTTTTTCGACCACGAACGGCACACGAGGTGTCATAAACTGCTTCGAACTGGAGGCGATAATCTGACGGGTAAAATTAGACGGAAGAATAAACATTGTCTTTTTCCCATCGCGCAAAACGGTTACCGATTGCGAACCATCTACCAAGATCTTTTTTATTGCCTCCGAAGATTCTTCTACAGGTTTATTATTGATTTCCAGCAATATATCGCCATTTCTAAAACCATTCTTAACTGCCACTTCCGTAAACTGCATGCCGAATTTGGCATTCTGCAAAGGCAGATACTCTTCTCCCCAAACAAGAAGAATCATCGAATAGATAGCAAGGGCTGTTATAAAGTTAACCAAGACACCACCCACCATTATAAAAAGGCGTTGCCATGCCGGTTTGCTGCGGAATTCCCACGACTGAGCCGGCTTTTTCATTGCTTCGGTATCCATCGACTCATCGATCATGCCAGCAATCTTGCAATAGCCACCCAGAGGCAACCATCCAATGCCCCACTCGGTACCATCCGTGTGTTTTCTCCAGTCGTCTTGCGACAAATCTGCGGTAGAGATTTCTTCCATCACATCTTTGCCTTTCTCATCTTTCACCACATTTCCAAAAGCGTCAAGCTTTTTGCGGTACATATCGGGTACATTACGGGCAAAAAACTTAAATTGCCACTTACCATCGATTTTTTTACAACGCAACAAAGAAATATAGGGATTGAAAAAGAGGTAGAATTTATCTACCCTCGTCTTGAAGATTCGAGCAAAAGCAAAGTGACCCAACTCATGCAAAAACACCAATATCGACAAACTCAGTATCAGTTGTGCCGCTTTAATTAAAAAAGTCTCCATTCAATATAGTTATGTATAGAATTACAAATCAAAAAACGATAATCAACAAAATTTGATTATCAACCATTTAGCAATATTTACCTACCAGTTCGGAAGCAACAGCGCGGGCTTCCGTATCAGTAGCAACATAATCTTCATAAGCGGGTTGAAGCATAAACGACACTTTTGCCATTGTTGCCTCAATGACATCTGACATTTGAAGGAAGCCGATAGCATCCTGCAGAAACGCTGCCACTACAATCTCATTCGCTGCATTCAATATACATGCTGCGTTTCCTTTGCGTTGCATAGCATCATAAGCAAAAGAGAGATTTCTGAATTTCGTCATGTCCGGCTTTTCGAACGTCAACTGAGGATAATCGGCAAAGTTAAGACGCGGATAATCCGTTTTCAGCCTGTCCGGATAAGAAAAAGCATACAAAATCGGCAATTTCATATCCGGCAAACCCATTTGAGCTTTAACAGCTCCATCGGCAAACTGAACCATCGAATGTATGATGGACTGTGGATGCACCACAACATCAATCTGCTCCGGCGTGAGCCCGAACAACCATTTGGCCTCAATCACTTCAAAACCCTTATTCATCATACTGGCAGAGTCAATCGTGATTTTTGCTCCCATATCCCAGTTGGGATGTTTAAGAGCCTCTCGCTTGGTAACGCTTTGCAAATAACTCAGTTCCTTATTTCGGAATGGTCCTCCGGAAGCCGTAAGAATAATCTTCTCGATATCATTCCCTACTTCGCCGGTAAGGCATTGAAAAATAGCTGAATGCTCGGAATCCACAGGAATAATAGGACTGTGATAGCGTTGTGCCAATTCGCACACCAATTCTCCGGCCACCACCATTGTTTCTTTATTGGCCAAGGCTATTTTCTTTCCTGCTTTGAGCGCTTTTAGCGTCGGCAACAAACCGGAATAACCCACCATTGCAGTCAATACCACATCAACGGTCTCCATTTCGGCAATCTGAGCAATTGACTCGCTTCCCGAAAAAACCTTGATAGGCAGATCTGCCAAAGCCTCTTTCAAAGTGAAATAATAGGCATCATTGGCTATAGCAACCACTTCAGGTTGAAATTGGCGAGCC
>JAUZOL010000094.1 GCA_030706455.1 Bacteroidota bacterium | reverse complement strand
TTAGCGTCTACAGTAGCCGATTTAGCCATTGCGGGCATCGTCACACACATCATACTCAGGATTGCAGGAATCAGTCGGATTTTCATTTCAATTTATTTTCAACAATTGATATCACATTTTACTCCACCACCTTGTTTGTCATTGGCCAACCCAAAATGGTTGACAGGTGAGGAATGAGTATAGAGGCCATTTTCTTTTGTCCTTCATAGTTGGGATGCATACATGCGCCGAAATCGGTAGCAACATTAAGCAACGACGGCATTAAACCAACAAAATGGACATTCATATCATTACTGTCTTTTACAACGCGTTGTACATACTGGTATAGCGTTTCGCCCGACATGCACGATGTCATACAAATCACAGGAATATTCCCGTAAGCTTTTCTAACTGAAGCAATCAGATCGAGATATCCTTTTACAAATTGATCTTCGGTAGGACATATTGCGGGATTGCTCAGGTCATTAGTACCGAGCTTAATCACCACTACATCAGGCTTCCACTTTGAAAAGTCCCATTCTACTGTAGGATTAATATCGAAAGTCTGAAAAAACAATCGCTGCATGGTCGTTGCCGGATGAGACATCGGATTTTTGTCTCCATAATTCCGCACGACACCACGGCCGGAATGTGCTGTTAAATGATAATCGGCATTAAAGTATCTTGAAACAATCGATGCGTAACTATGGTTGCTACTTTCTGTTGAAGGCAAAAACGGAGCCTTTCCGTCTGTCACTTCAGTGCCGAAACCGCAGGTAATTGAATTGCCAATAAACTCTATTTTACGAATCGGAGTTCCGGGGCATTTCTTTAACGCTCCATTCTTATTTGTCATGAACTGATAAATGGTTGCTGTTCCCTGCTCACCTTCAGTTCGTTTGTACAACATCACCTGATGTGCCGCAGGTGTTGCATTCGACACAAGTACAACAACTGTATCGCGACTTACCTTGAACGTTTTAGCAAGTTTACTATCTACAAAAAGATCGTAATAATCGCCCCGGGTATCGCCTATTTTAACAGCCAGATAACCGCCTGTTACCTGAGTTCTCAGATGCACTCCCGTCCAATCAAACGAGACAGATCCGTTATTCTGAGCCGTGCGCCCGATATATTCCACATTCGGATCATTTCCGGAAAACACTTTATAACGCGAAGTTGCTTTATTTTGCGCAAAAACACCCGTTAAATTCAACAACAACACTCCACATAAAAATGGAATCAGCAAACTGTTTTTCATTTGATTTTTCATTTGATCATTCGTTTTAAAATTGAATGACAAAGATACATTCTATACTTTACAAAGTCTTGTCTGATGTTTTTTCTACCGAACAGATTTTGCCAATTTGTGATTGTACTTAAAGATCAGTTCCAGAGTAGTTTTATCCGTATCAAAAACATTATTCAGGCCTTGCTCTTCCTGTGGAGGATCGCCCACAAACTGATCGCCTTTTTTCCATTTGTAATTGGTATCCGAAGTTCTTCCTTCTCCTCCAAAAGCCCAGATATTGATTCCCTGCAGGCTCTTCAATTTATTATCGAACAAGTCAAACAGATCGGCAAAATATTGATCACGATGAGTCGTTGATGTTGCCGGATCGAACAAATGACCATCACGGGGAAATCCTATTTCTTCAATCACCATCGGCTTATTGAGTTGATCAGCTATAAGCGCATGATCGAGAACATATTTCTTCATCTTTTCGCGGGTAATAGCGAACGTTCTGTCGAAATCGGAGAAATCCATCCAGCTCCAGTTTTTAGCCCAAATATGAATTGTTGTATAATCCACATCAGGAAAACTATGAATATCTTTCCACAATTCGATGTCTTCTTCCGTTCCTTTTTCACCCTCGGTTCCCGTAGTAACCAAATGATTTTTATCGAGCGATTTGATATAATGCGATACTTCTCCGATCCATTGTTTATAAATTGCTTTATTCTGGATTCCGTCGGGACGTGGTTCGTTGGCAATTTCCCATGCCATGATGGTAGGATCTTCTGTATAAGGCTTGCGTGTGTACCGGTTTGTGCGGCTGATGATGTATTTGCAATGACGATCGAAAGCGGCCTTACACTCATCGCAGTTATAAAACTTACCCACAAAATTTATAAATGTGCCCCATCCAGCTTCACTCGGATAAGGATAAGCGCCTTTTCCGTTCCATTCAAGGTATTGGGCAAAACCGCCTGACCATTCCCAATTGTTCGATAAGAAAAGAACAACCGTGATATGCCGTTTTGCAGCTTCGGACAGGAAATAGTCAAGTCCATCCAAAACGGCATCATCGTATTCACTCTGCTTTGGCTGGAGTGGAAATTTGAGATGCGAATCGTTCCGTGATATGCCTTCTACGCCCACCATTGCCCGCAAATTAGTGATGCCCTGTTTTTGCAGAAAATCGAGTTCGCGTCCCAAACGAGCACGGTCTCCGGTTTTCATTCCAAGCAACGAACCATACCAATAATTCATTCCAATAAAACGGTACGGTTTCCCGTTTCGGGTCAATTGTCCGTCAGTAACCCTGACAAAATTATCCACAGCATTCATCGACATAGAAAGCATTAAAAACGCGAATAAACAACTATATATCTTTTTACCCATAGCAATCTTACCATTTATCGGTTCTGAACGGCATCAATGGCAATCCGTTCGAATCAAACAAATTAGGAACTCCATCATTTGTAAAGCAATAGCGCACGGCAACCGGGGCCATCACTTCTTTTGCACTCACAACTATGTTGCCCTTTTTATCTATCACTGCTGTTGCCGGATAAAATTTCTTATCGGCGCCTGCTATCTGAAAACTTTTTATCTCCTTTTCCTTACAACTAAGTTTGGACAACGATTTCACACTAACAAAAGCTTTGTTTTTCGCAATCGTCACACCAGCGAATCGGGGGAAATATGGCTGGAGATCCTTTACGCCGTATTGTTCTTTCAACACAATGTTGACCAAACGGTTACCGACCTCCTTCTTTATCCGCGGATGAATATCTTTGATGTTATCAACCAAATCGCCTACCGTTATCATACCTGTATTGGGCAAAGCCAGTGCAGACTCCTGCTGTTCACGAAGCAATGCGGCACTAATGCCTCCATAGCCGCTCCATGGAGCAATTTGCACGAAGTAAAACGGAAAATCATTCTGATAAATCTGACGCCATCCTTTTATCATTGACGAAAAGAGCGTTCCATAATCTTCCGGATTATCAGTATTGGCTTCTCCCTGATACCAAATTGTTCCGGCTATTTTGTAGGGTACTATCGGATATATCATCGCATTATAGATGACCGATGATTCTACGGGAGCCCAACTAACCGGTTTTACTTTAGCCGCTGTCTTAGCCAGTACCGGATCTTTATCAAACACAAAACCGGGAGTCCAGGCCTGCACACAGGTACCTCCCCAGTAGGAAGCCACCATGCCAACTGGATTGCCTGTCACTTCATTCAGTTTCTTCCCGAAAAAATAGCCAACCACACTCATCCCTTTTACAGTTTCCGGAGAGCACACCTTCCATTCTCCTTCACAATTGGTTTGCGAAAAATTGTTGTATCCACGGCCCACCTGAAAAAACCGGATAGATTGATTGGCCGATTTGGCAACCGCATCTCCGGCGTCAAGAACACCTTGCGACCATGTAAAGTTGTATTCCATGTTCGATTGCCCGGAACACAACCACACTTCGCCCGTGAGAATGTCGTCAATTACAATCTTTTGTTTATCGCTGATAAAAGTTATGCTGTATGGGCCTCCGGCTTTCGGAGTATTTACTGAGGCATTCCATGCACAATCTTTGCCTGGATTTGCAAAAACTGTGTCTGTCGGATTCCAGCTGCAAGAAATTTTCACCGGCCAGGTGCCGGGAGCCCAGCCCCAAAGTTTTACAGAAGAGGATTGCTGCAAAACGGCGTGATTGCCGATAATGGACGGAAGGCGTAAAGCAGGTTGAGCACTTGCACATAAAGCAAATACAGGAAATAGCAGGAATAATAATGTTCGTTTCATGGTTACTAAAATTCTATCGCAAAAACAGAAATATTCAAGGCTAATACAATGTTTCTTGTTCGTAGTTAATGGCTCCGAGGCTGTTCTTAGCATTCTTATTGGTTGCTTTTCGAACCATTAATCATTCTCACAAAAGTAGCTTATTTCAAGCTATTGTTTCAAGTACAATTTTATCAAAACCTAATACTTTCTTAGCGGAACAAATCAAATGGTAAAATCCATGTTCATCCATTCGATTCCCACTTCTTAACCTCACTCAAAACAAACATCTAAAGACTAAGCGCATATCATTATAAAACAAACACATAACCCAAAATTCCTTTTCAATTCTATTAAAGAAGCGCGAGAATCAAAAAAGGCTGATACGAAATATTCAGATCGTATCAGCCAGTTCTGTTGATTGGAGCCTAAAATGGTCTGCCAATAATATAATTTTAACCCGACTCCGGTTTTACGGGCGTGGTTTTGAATCACAGATCGTGGTGAGGATACACAACACCACACTTCTTTCGAATATCATCCATCGTTGACACTAACAGCAGGCTGTCATTATGATTCCACAAATTGCTTTCTGTTTGTCCACTAAGAATGCACCGGGCAACTTCTTCGGCCTCGAATTCATAGCCATTTTTCTTTATATCAAAAGAAAACACCTCTTCCAAACCATTCTTCTTTGTCATTGTGATTTTGCCCGGACAGAACCAGAGATGTTCAAGCGAAATTTTCCCTTCCGTTCCGTGAATCTCCGCAACCACTTCAGGGTTTGCCAGAAAAGAAGAATACATCACCGAAAGTTTATTGTCTGTATAAGTAAAAGAATAACTGCAATTTGTATCAATACCCTGATCACTCAGCGTTGCAACAGCAGAAACATTTCCCGGCTTTCCTAACAGGAAAAGCGATAGGAAAATATTATAGATTCCGATATCAAGAATGGTTCCTCCGCATAAATCCAGATTATAATGGCGATGTTCAGGGCCATTCTCCGATCGAATGCAAAAAGTCGCTGTCAGCAGGTTAACCGTACCAATGGCTCCACTTTCAATTAGTTCCCTTGTCTTGATAATGTGAGGCAAAAACCGGCTCCAGAGAGCCTCCATCAAGAACAGATTTTTTTCCTTCGCTTTTGCAATCATACGAATTACTTCCTGCTCATTGACCCCTATCGGCTTTTCACACAACACATGTTTGCCGTTATCCAATGCAAGTAATGTATTTTCAAGATGAAGATTGTGTGGTGTGGCTATGTAAACCACATCCACCTGCGAATCTTTCATCAGCTCTTCGTATGATCCGTATGCCACATTCAGGCTATAATCTGCCGCAAATTGGGAAGCACTCTCATTCGTTCGCGAACCCACGGCATATAGTTCGCAATTGTCAGCAACCTGAAGAGCGTCTGCAAATTTGCGTGCAATCCATCCGGTCCCCAGAATTCCCCATTTTATTGTATTCTTCATAAGTTTTTATCAATCAACTATACGATTCTAAAACGTATACCCAATTACAAATGCACAACTGTAGTTTTTAAGTGAGTTATATCCATCGACATTATTAAGATCCTTACTGTATTCATAAGTAACCTCCGAAAAAATATTGTGCTTAGGTGTGAGTTTATATCTCAATCCCAATAGTGCTTCTACTCCGACCAGATAAGATGGAAAGTGATCTGAAACAGAATAATTGGTAGTATAAAAATCAATATTATTGCTTTTCGTAAATGTATTCATTATCCCGGCTCCAATGTATGGGGCTAATTTAGCATTTGAAAAAACATAATTAACCATGATCGGCACTTTAAATACCAAAACATTGAGTTTGGATGACACTTTATGATTATTCTGATTTATAAAAATGTAATCATACAGATTCCCATTTTTATACCATATATTATAAACTTCAGGATCAAAATTCAACGTATAACTCCCAAATTTTTGAACAAACAATCCAGTTTGAAAAGTCATCAATTCATTTGAAAAGAAAAGATTTGCAACACTCAGCCGACATCCTATCTGAGGGCTAATCTTACTATCTGTACTCACCGAACAATATTTGAAATGGTTTAAGGCGACACCTCCCATTATAGAAAAATCAAACTTTATATGCTTGAGTTTTTGCTCAAAAACCACACACTGTTCTGACGTACAAACTCTATCATTATACTCTTTTGTTATTTTGATCATATCCGAATGAGACAAATAACTCTTGTCTATTTCAGGAAACAAATCAGGACAGTCTGCCATTATAGACTTTAGTTTACCGGTATAAATATTTTGTCTGTATTGATTCACACCATCAGCTCTAGTTACAATTTGAGGACGTTGGCTTAGTTCGACCATACCGTTTTTTGCGGTTTCTAAATAAAAATGATCCATGTCATCTTTATAATAGTACATACTTGCACCTCCTTTGACAAGAAATTCCAAAAACAATATCTTAGATCCATCATCTGTAGGTGCATTTTTAGAGACAAAGAATTTCCCATCTTTCATAAATCTAAATGAATGAATTTGCCCGGGAGAGTATTCTTTAACAGTTCCGTTTATTTCTTTCTTAAACCGACATTTCGCAAACAAGTTTACTTTATACTGTTGAATATATCCTTTCAAAGTATCATTTGTCAGAGTAATAACATACCCTTGTGAAAACTTTTCCGAGGCATTGACTGTCTGCCACAAGCATAAACAACAGAAAGATAGACACTTCACAACAAAAGATATTTTTTTCATGGCAATTATTTTTCAAATTTAGTACTTTACATACTCCATTTTCTTCCTATCCTTCTTCAACAATCCTTTTTCCAGCTCATTGGCATTCACCCTGACTGGCGCAGTTACAAATTCCGGCACGTTGTATGAAAACAAAGAGGCATCGTAAAAACGAGGATCTTTTTGTGGCAACAAGAAAGGTTTTGATACGTTGCCCTTATCATCGACAGATGCGATATACAGCCGGGTGTATAATCCATCGCCTCTGCGGCTGCTAAAAACAAACCAGTGAGAGTTACTGCTCCAGTCGTGAAAGCTTTCGGTATTATCGCTGTTTACTTCCTTTAATGGACGACTCTCGCCTGTTTTTAAGTCAAGCAAATACAAGTCGGCTTCACGATGCCAAATAGAAAAATTGCCATAATCCGATTGGGTGTACATCAGATATTTACCATCAAAAGAAGGCCGAGGAAAAGAGATGCTTTTACCTGTCTTTGTAGCAGAAATCACAGTATCAATCTTATTCCCAAATTTCCCTGATGCAGGATCAAAGGCTATTTTACACAAACTATATTTGATTTTTTTGTAATTGGATTGAATATCCTGCTTTTTCGACACACAAAAATACAACGTTTTTCCATCAGGAGAAAAAACAGGAAAAGTTTCAAAATCGGCTGTTTTAAGTAGTGGAGAAGTCGTCAGTTGATTGGTCTTTATGTCATAGACCACAACATCCGATGCCTGATCAAAAACTTCGATCCTCTCGTTTCGCACCACATGAAATGCCTGTCTGGTTTGATTGACAGAATAGGCAATGTATTTTCCGGATGGATGCCAATATGGATAAACACACGACGAAATGGTACTGTCGGTTTTGGTCGTGTACAATTCCATTTTACCGTTTACAAGCAACATGGTGGCGCCGTTGGCTCCCCTGATATGCAGATTCATCTCGGTCGGATTATTCTTATTAAAGGCATGGCAATTTACACAGGAACCTGTTACCAACGTATTTTCGACAATTGCTTTCTGGTCAAAAGAAGAAAGGTCGCGCTGATAGATTCCCATCTTGCTATACACTTCATAACCGGGAGCAATCATTCGATAAACCAGTCCGTAATCGATCGGATACTCACTCACATGAATGGCAAAGGGTTGGTATTGCTTCCATTTCCCATCCAGCTTTAAGCTAACAACCACTTTCAAATCTTTGCCCTTATTATCAGAAAGCAATTGTTTCCATTCGTCCTGTGGAAATTGAATCACATCTTTACTCTGAACATGCAGTTCGCCGTGTTTAGAACCAGAAACGACAACATCAATCCGGTCGAACTTTTCTGCTGTGATGGTAAAATTGAGAGGCGCAATAGAAGCAGGAACCGTCACATCCGAATAATCAGGATAAAGTGCAGGTTTCGCATTGACCATCACCGGCGATTTTACCGATTCGTTACAGGCCGATAGAATAATTAAAAGAAGAAATATGTATACTAAATTGCGTTTCATAATCACCGTATTTATTTTCTGAATTGAAGGTAATACCAGTAGGTTTGTGAGTAAAGGTCTTTAATTTGTTCCTCAGCATATCCGCCGGAAGAACTTAACCGGGCATAATTATTAAATCGTTCTCCAACCGTCTGACTCACCGGCCATGGAAAGTCCGCCATTTTGCGACCCGAACCAGCCCAGAAAGCGAGCAAGGCTTCCTGATAATGAACCGGTATTTCTTTATAATTCAACGTTTTTCCTATAGGAAAATATTGAACAAAATGGTTAAGATCTTTGTTGAGCAATGTATATGCAATAAGATATTCATACGCCATCCGGTTGGTTTTACAATTCATAAACAACAGGCCCAGCATTTGGTCTTTCTGCTCTTCACTAAACAACACATCTTCCTTCATGCGATACTGACGCAATTGTGCCCACTCGGGATCCGCATCCATTTTCGTTTCATTCCCGATACATTGCATGGCTTCATTAGCCCAACTGCTATAAAAGAGAGTATGCTGCAACATATGCAGATACTTTTCAGCCACTTTATACTCGCCATTCAGCAGGTTGACTTCGGCCATTCTTTTAATCGCGCGACTGCTTTTCTTATAGTCCGGAATCGCTTCCATGGCCTCAAAATCATATTGCATGGACGTATTGAGAAATCCAAGGTGATAATAAATTTCCGACACGACCATCGGAACCGTGAAATCCCGCTTAAAGGACGGCAGCAAACCTTCGGGCCCATTTTGGAAGTAATGAAACATGTTATCGTTCATCTTGCCCTCCTTGCATAAAGCCAGATTTAGGCACGCAACCGAAAGTGGAGAATCGGGAGTTTTTCGGTCGGCCATTGCAATCACCTGATCCCAGTTTTGCATTCTCACATTATAGTCGTAAGCCATAATTTCCTCTTTCGCCCCATCGACGGAATGACGCACAAACCAGTCACCAACTACAATCAACGCTATAACTTCGGCACACAACCAGAAAATTGCCGACTTCGAGCCCATCGATTTAACCGGGAGCAAGAACATAAGCGAAACAAGAGGAATACTTATCCATGCCAGCAATAAAAGAACCGGTGAAACGGTAGAATAACGGTTATAACTGATTCCCCACCATAATCTTGAAAGCGGATATTGCAGAGATTGCTTGGTAAGTAAAGGAGGAGTTGCAATACAAATAACAAATAATGCGATCAGCACAATCCATTGAAATTTTGTAAACTGCCTAAAAAAGAACAACTCCACACAAATACAGATCAATGCAAAAATCCAGAAAACGCCTCCGACCAGCCAGTACAAAGCAAGCAACATCATTGCTGCAAAAATAATTCTGACCAAAGGATGTCTGAGGTAAAAATAGAGTTGGACGGCCAACAGAGTCAGCATAACAGCAATTAGTGACGCCAGCAAATAATTTTCATCGCAAAATAAAACCCAGAAGATTATTGACGGAATAAATGTCAACGGGTAAAGAAGCGGATTATCCTTCAGTCTGGAAGAGATAAAGCTGACCTGTTGTTGAAGAAGTACTAAAAACAGAGCAATGAAGAAAGCTCCAAGCCACGAGTGGTAATAAAACTGAGTAAAAAAAGTCCCGAGATAATCAGCCAAACCTCCGGGGCGGCTCATTAAATCTGCCCAATAATCGGACGTAAACAGAAACATTTGAAACTGTTCCTGGTAATGAAGATGATTGCTATATGCGAGCGCAAAAAACAACCAGACGGCTATTCCAAAACTGAATGACAGTATCCCCCCGGAATACTTCAGGACTTTATTCATGGTATATATTTTTTGCAGTCATTTCAACGTTTGGTCAAAATCACCGCTAAGATTTACAAATTCAAAGAAACAAATTATCGTTCACAAAACAAAGTTCTCAAACGACAACCTTATCTTCATTTCATCTGGAGTTCAACTTCCATAACTGTGCATTCCGCCCAGAAAGCCGTTAACTCCAAAATAAGTCATGACTACAGAAATGAGGGCAAAGAAGAGGTAAAGATGAAAGCTCAAAGGATTTTGCAGCCATTTAATCTTTTCGTCATGGAGGGGCACGGCATACATGATAAAAGTAATCAGAGCCCAGACTTCTTTGGGATCCCACGACCAATAAGCGCCCCAACTCTCGTTGGCCCATACAGAGCCCAAACAAATTCCGATTCCCAGAAAAACGATAGCCGGATAAAGCATTAATTTCGCAGTCACTCTCAGATGCTCTATTTCCAGCCATGATTTTTTCATTCGCAGCACACAAGCCATTAATGAGTTGAGAGCCACTAAAACAAAAAGCGCATAACTTATTGCTATACACCACACATGTGGTTTTAGCCAAAAAGATTGCAAAACCGGTTGTAAGTATTTTTCACTATGGCTCATACGTAATAATACGTACGAAGGCACGATAATTCCGGCAAATATCAATGCTCCTAAAAAGGGGAAAAGCACCTGCCGGTTTGATTTCAAATTGGTAAGCCATTGTTTGATTTTTCCTCCACGAAGAAAGAGGCTCAAAACAATGCCTCCCGAGAATAACAAATACCCAAAATAGACAAACCACATCCCCCATGGATCATGACTGACAAGCAAAACCACACCTTGGTTATCACCGTCGTATGAACCCTGCAAAAAACGATACCCCTTATACGACAATACATTGTTCATTGATACGATTTCTTGCGCTTTTTCATTCCGATCTACAACCGTCACACTACTCACGTAATCCTTATGTCGTGTTGTTCCTTCGTGGTATTTTATTTCAAACCGATTCAAAACCAATGCAAAAGGGAGAGAATAACAATCTGAGGATGTATTGTCTAAAAAAAATCTGGCAGGCAAACCTTGCCTGAGATGAATGGTACCTTTCTCTCCAAAAATAAAAGTAGTCAGCGCTCCGGCCAAAATAAAAACGATGGCGGAATGGAATAACCAAACGGGAAACGGAGCTTTCCCTATGCGGATAAATGAGATGATAACAACAGCTGCAAGCAGTACCCATAATGCAACAAACCACCAATTATGATAACATAAGTCCATAACAGTGGTTGTTCCATAAAATCGCTCAAGAATTGTTGCACCCGCAAGCACAAACACTATCACAGCCGATAATATGCAAAGTAATTTTTTATTCACAACTTGATTAAGGCCGACTTCAAGAAGCTTGGTAGCATCGGTTATAAATCTCTGAATTGAGGATTTTGAATCTCCTTCACTGCAATACATTCCATTTCCACCAGCCATCCCGGGCGACAAATAGGTGCATAGACAATTGCCTTGGGCACTTGGGGAAATTGTTCGTCGAATCGTTTTTGCACATTTTGGTAATCAGCCACGTCACGAAGATAAACAATGATTTGCATTAAATTGCTAAAATCACAACCGGTTTCATCCAATAACGCATGTACATTCTCCAGCATACGGGAAACTTGTTTTTCAATATCGCCTTCGTGTAATATTTTTCCGCTTTTATCAATGCTCGCTGTCCCGCTAATCAAAACTCGCCTCCGATCTCCAAAATCAACGCTTACTCCACGTTCAAAAGTAACTCCGTATTCATACGTAGGACTCATATTCTCCAACGCATACAGATAACTAATCTGTTCTTTTTCAATACCTTTTATTGCATAAGCATCCAGCAACACTTTTGTGCGATAATCTGCTGCACCTCCCTGAATACCTGTACTTGCAATATAGTGGGTATCTTTAGTCAGTCCGTTAATTTGAAAATTTTCTTTGCGTGCTTCAACCACGCCCCTGTAGTCACAATCAATATCACGGGTAAAAAACCAGGTTCTCAGGCAATTGTCTCCAATAGAACAACCTGCTAAATCCAGTTTTCGTTCATAAGCATTCAGCAATAAATGCGTTTGAGTATACGACGATTCCGTCTTACCCAAAAAACTTGAATTGAAGACCGAATAATAATGCACGTAACCATTACGTTCATATCCATCTGTCAGTTCATCAGGGCACAACACATTGGTTTCCAACTGCAACCAAATTG
>JAUZOL010000093.1 GCA_030706455.1 Bacteroidota bacterium | reverse complement strand
GATACCTTGTAAATATTGCTGATATCCACAATGTCGGGGAAATACTTATTGGCAAAGCAGACAGTGGTGCCAAAGTTCAACAAGAGGCCGTTGCCTGCCCAGTTGCCCAGTCCGATGGGTACTCCGTAAGGATTTTGCTTTTCAAGTCCTTTGATGTATTCGTTGTATTTTACCACATAGGGACGGAGTTTCTCTTTGTAGGATGCGTCCATGTGCGGAATAGCATCCAACGCCGTGAGCAGTCCGAACGTTACGTTGCGATCAAGAGCAGGCCATAATAATTCCTGAAATTTATCGATGTACTGTTTTTCACCGGTTGCAATATACAACTGAAGATTCGTGGCGACATCTGCCGATCCGAAACCTCTGCGCATATTATCTTTAGGCTGTTTGGCAAGCAATTCCGTCGCCTCTTTCTGCAATCGTTTCGACTGTTGCAATGCTCTTGCTGCAAGATCATCGTTATATCCCTTCAAAGCACGGCTTGCCGCAGCAAACATCGTTGCGGCCTGAAGATCGAGACGCGGATTCCGGCTAGTAAAGGCCCACATATCGTCCTTTACTCCACTTGAGCGGCCATCGGGGGATATTTCGTAAGGACCGAGATTTGGATTATAGGGAAGTCCGTCTGTTATGGAGGCTGCATCTCCAAGGTGATGGTAATTATCCAGCACTGAGTTAGAGAGCGTTTGTGCCATGTGGCCTATTTTCTCGGCCTGAGCTACCAGATTCAGCGTTCCGTGCTCGATAAACTGTAACACGTCGGGCGTTCCATCCGGCCGATGAAGGTCGACATAACGGTGTTTTTCATCCACGAACGTTTCATCGCGCGAGGGTTTGAAATATTCCCATGTCTGGACAAAATTTTCCACTACGCTGATGTTCGATTCAGTCTCTATATCAAAATCGCCTGCATCGAAAAATCCGCCTACGTTTAATCCGGGAATCAGTTCCAGCGCTTTATACTTGGTGTCGGTGGTAGGTCCCTGAGAGTGCAGGTCGAAATGATCGGTGTTGGGTGGAGCCTGAAGATAGCCATCTTTGAAGGGTTCGCCATGCCATACCCTGTAACCCTCTTTTACGTACATATGATCCATATGTATCGGAATCCACACATCGCTGGTAGCATCGGTTATCTTGTCGTAAACGCTGTTGTCGATTAAAAAATTATTGGTTTTGGTATTGCCATACTGAATATAGTAGATCCCGGGTGTTTTAACCGAAGAGAAATCGAATTTCGCATAGTGATATTTGTAATAATCGCCCCACGATACCACATTGCCACTGAATACTTCGGAAGCATTGCCGGTTTCGTCGATTTTATACAGCGATGCTTTTGCAAGCGGTTTGTCATTCTTATCGAGTTCAATAACAGATACTTTCGGTTGCGAAGGAGTGTAACCTACCTGAGAGATACCGATATTTGGTTCGCGTATCCAATCCTTAATAGCATTGGGCTCTACCGTCCAGGACAGGACCTTACCTGTTTTACCTGCCGGAAGCAGGCTGCGGACTACAAACCAGCCGTTTTGTGCCAGCATACGACCGTCGAAGAGCATCAGATTGGCATCCGGTGAGGTGATTTTTACCAAGCGACTCGGTTCATCGGGAGCCAGAAGCAAGGTACGACCGGTTTCGAGAGGAAGCGGATCAACAAATTTGCCTGTACCTCTGTCGTCGGCAGTTACATATCCTTTGTATTGCTTGATTTTTTCACTGTTTGGTTTCGCAACGGTATTGCTAACAGCATATCGGGGGAAACGGTTGAAGCGTCCATCCATCAGATAGGCCTTCGACCAATATTGGGAGGGTAGAAATTCAAGGTTAAATCCGGCTTTCCCTTCGAGGAATTTCGGAACCGGTTTGTCGAGGTAAACAGATATTTCGACACTTTTACCTTTGGCCGTGGCGACCACGCGTGAATTGAAATCAAAATCTTTATACCGTAACGTGACCTCGATAGAGTTGGATGCGCGGTCAACCTTGCGGTTTGACACCGAAGGCACCAGATCCCACTGCTCGGGAGTATTGGAGAGCCGTACGGCACCGCCTTGCGCCGTTCTGACACCATGGTGAATCAGTTCGATGCCTGCGTTCTTTTCATCGTTAAAGCCACCTGTGAAAAGGTTGCTGTACACAAGCATATTAACACCCTGCTTCTCGAAATACTCAAGATCGTTGAGTTTCAAATCCTGAGCCGAAGCATGGCTGAATGCTGTCAGTAGTAGCACAACAATTGAGAAATGTGTTAGTCTCTTCATATGGATTAAATATAAGGTTATCGTAACGAGGGCTGGCATCGCAAACCAGAATGAATTAATTTGACATATTTATGTCGTCATGGTTTAAATTCGGGACTGTGTTATTGCTTGAAATAAAAGCGATTACATCTTTTCCTCCTTCTGGGAATACAGTATCCTGAATTTTACTATATTGAAGCTTATACCTTTGTGATATTGATACAATAAACAGAAACAACAAGAAGTTCTTTGCCTGGAAGACAAATTCTAAATTGTACTGCGCGTTTTTTATAAGGCTTTCTAACGACAAACTGCGCAAAAAACATCAGGAAATGTTTTTGCGCAGTTGAAGAATGTACAGGGTATGGGTGTTTGCGGGAGCATTCGCTGTCCATTGTCTAAATCCAGATTATATCAGAATTACAGAAAACGCAGATTAAAATCTGTGTCATCTGCTTAATCTGGTTCAATCATAGTGCAGACAATTGCAGGTGCGCAGAAACGGTGTTTTCTATTTGGTATTCAACTCTTTTTCTATTATTTGCTCAAGCTTCCGAATGTCTTGAGCTATGTTTTCAGGTTCTAACCTTCCGCCAGTTTTCAAGAATATAATTTTCCCCTTTTTATCAACAATAATTGTAGTGGGAAACCCTTGATTGAAATTCAGTCTGCCACAGTCATAGATACTAATTGGATAGACCGGGAAGGATAATTTCAGTGTATCAACAGACTCTTTAGCCTCTTCAGGAGAATCGGTTGTAAATGATATAAACTGAAATGCAGGATTTTTCATGAATTTCTGATGGAGGTTACAAAGTTCATTCATTTCAGCAATGCAAGGTGCGCAGTACTTAAACCAAAAATTGATAATGGTGACTTTCCCGATTAATCCTTTTTCTGCTATTGTTTGCCCATCTATGCTGTTGGCTGTAAAAGCAGGATATTGTTTTCCTAAGTTCAGTTGGAAAATGCTGTCTCTTTTGTGAACATAAGACTCCATATCAGTCTTGAGAGAATTTGTTTTTCTTTCAAACTTAGGTTCTACTGGTTTTTGGTTGATTTCTTGTCCAAAAGCCAGATTTATGTCTAAAATCAGGAGGGTAATAATCAACTTCAAAGTCTGTCTCATAATTCCTTGGTGAGTTTTGGTAATTTTTAATCTGATAACGACATCTGCTGCTATCACAAACCGAAGAGCGTGTGTTATGTATAAGTTATTTATCATTTATTATCTTGTTCCATTCATTTAGATTTTCCTTTCTGTTCATTAATTGTTTAAATGTCAGAATTCGTCCATCACAATGTCTGTAAAATGCATTTTCTTTATATTCCGTTTCCAATTCTTTAGCTCCACATTCATGAAATAGGTTGTATTCGTATTCAGACTGCTTTTTTAATGTTATTTCTTTCTTTGGATCAGGGACTAAGGTTAAAACGATTAAAGTGTCAGAGCGCAGTTTAAAGTCATATGTTTTTTGATAGTAACCAGCAGCTGTTGTTTTAATTGCCAGTGAATTATTCAACAATTTATTTGAACACACAGTCCAACGAAATCTACCATTTAAATCTGTTCGTGTAGCAATTAACTGTTTGCCATTTGAAAATAATTCAATGGTTACAAGTCGTACAGTATCTTTATTTAGTTTGTCATAAGTCAATCCATCTATTGTATATAGTTTTCCGGTGATATATGTAGACTCTTTTTGTCCATATGTTGTCAAATAGATGAAAAGTGTTGTTATGATTAATATTGTTCTCATACATGTACTGTTTGCATATAACTGCGCATAACGACCGAGGCTATGGGCATTAGTGGATTGTGGAAGCATTCTCTGTCGCTATCACCGCTTGCATCATATCCGGAAGGAAATGATGCTCTATCTATTTGCTTGCGGTGTTTCATCTCTCGTAGCTCTGTCCATTATACGTCTCAGTTGCTTTATCTGTCCTTGCCGGTTATATTTCTCATCAAGAGCATATGCTACTCCAAAGCCAAGTATCCAAATAAGAAGTATGACGAAGCTTCCAAAATTCAGAATAAAAGAAAGAACAATCGCTATTATCATAAAAAGGAATCCGAATTTCGAATAATAAGAGGCTTGTTTGAGCTTCAAGATATAACCCTCATCCTGAAAATTCAAGCGAAAAATAAAATTGAATCCCGGAAACCATAAATAATAAAACAGATTTTTCTGAATGATCGACAGATCATCATCTATGTTATGTCGTATAAAAACATCGGTCTCTGCTAGTAATGTCGTTTTGCGTTTCTGTATATCCTCTTCGGTGATTTTTCTGCGGGACAATTCCTCAAAAGCAACAATTACTGCCAATTCAGTATAATCAAACTGATGCTCTGCAATCTCCATCAGCTCTTCGTTTGATAATCCAGCATATTTGGTTTCCAGTTCTTCCTTTGTTATCATATCAATAATTTTAAATCACATTTTTTTATCGGAGCCATCATTGGTTGATCCCTTTGCTTGCGGGAGCAAAACCTGCTAAATGCACGTCAGCCAGCCAATGAACATAGGCGTGTGTTAGGGGCAACTTTTTTCGTGTTTATTTTGTCTTCCACCATTTATTTTTTAGTTCCAACTTGTCGTTAGCTACTTCAATCAGTTCTGAACCGTCATTGTATTCTTTCCAACCATTCATTACATATTTGTCGGAAACAATCATTTCACCGTCTCCAGTATCGAAGTCAAAAGTAAATGGGAGTCTATAGTCACCCCAAATACATTTCTTTTCTTTTTTTGTTTTATAGTCAGTCCAAGTACCAATAAATGTTCTATTCCAATATCCGTCTGCCTCATCCCAAGATTCATCTACCAACATTCTTTTGCCTGTCTGGTCAAGATAAATGGAACATTCCATTATTCCTTTGAAAAAGCCACTATGATTTTGAGTGCTGTCTTCGTAAAATATATAGTTCCCAAATAGCTCCGCACATTTTTTGTATTTTGGGTCTTCGCACTCACCATAGAAAAGTTTGATAAGTTTGAGTTCTCCAGTGAAATTGCATATGTTCTTATTTACTTTCGATTTCCCTTTCACAATATAAGTGTCGGATTTAGTACTTTGAGTCACATTGTCAATGTGAAATTGTATTCTTTGATAATTCAATCCAATTATACCGTTTTGTTGTCTTTCACCTGTCAGCCAAATAGAACTGTAATCATACTGCAATGATTTATTTAGTTCATTAGTTTTTTTTGCATATCGCTTCGTCTGTAAGTTAAGATATTCTTTACTGAAGTCTGTTTGTTGTGGATTAAAATTCTCTCGCAAGTGTCCGTTATAATAAGGGTCAAAATGAGCTGGGTCGTTTTTTGGAAGTTTACAATAATACTTCTTTGTTTGTCCAAAACTAAAGAACAAACAGAGTTGCAGGAGTAATATGATTATTGTCTTTTTCAAGTTATAGTTCACTATTCGTTAGTAATTGTCAATGTCTTTTTTTTCCTAAAGCTGCCCCTAACGACCGAGGCTATGGGCATTGGCGGTTTACTCCCGTTGGTCGTGACCGTTGGTTGCGGGAGCGTTTGCTGTCGTGGAACGACAAGGTGAATTGCAAATCAGCGAAGCTAGTGAGGGAGCAAAACTGCCAAAATGCACAGTTTGCCTCGTCACAACGGGGTCAGCCAGCCGATGGACATAGGGGTGAGTTAGCAGTAGTTTTTTTATTTGAATTGGATTGTTGCTGTAGTTTTCGAATTGTCAAAATTTACCTGTTCTGAATATTTCTGTTTGGGAGCGTCAAGTCTTTGACTTTCTTCTCCCATTGCAAAGCCCATTTTATATCCTATATTGTTTGAAGTTGTCAAGTAAACATTGTCGAAATCTTTATCGTCAGCTGGTATGTACAGCATAACTTTTTTATTCGCAATATCACCTTTAATCCACAGGTCGGTAGATTTAGTCGTTGCCCACGCTTTTATAGTTGGTTTGTATGAAATATCATTTGGATAATACATATAGTTCACAAAAAAGCAGTAAGTCACAAAATCAATGTCGTAAGGAAATGTTACAACAAACTTGTTCTCAGATACAATAGTCAATAATGGTAAAGCTCTATAATCTTCTTGATTATAATTATTGCAAAATTGCTCAATAGCCTTTTTTACTTCGCCTAAATTGACATTCTCAATAAGTACAACTTTATCATTTTCAACTTTTTCTTTCGGTAAATCTTTGATACTAGTTCTGTTTTCGTTTTTGTTGTTATTTTTAGAAACACAAGATTTAAGCAGAAGAGCAATTATAATTGCTCCAATAATCACTAATATGGTTTTATATTCCATTTTCTTTTAATTATATTATTTTCCTCTCCCGACCCGTGCCCTTACAAAAGCTTCAAAACAGACTGTTTTGTCTGTTGTTTTAAATCCGGATTTCAGGAATGTCAAGTTCGTTTACGGTATAATTCGTTACAGTCATTCATAGCACAGGTCGGGAGACCCGCGCTAGCGGGGGAGTCAAAGACTCCTGTTACATATTTATTTCAATTAATGGTTTTTCTTTTTCCGAATTATTATATACTTGAGCTTTAACTTTGTATTCACTCGAAAATACATCAAAATCAGGATTCTTTTTTAGTCGTTCAAAATCCTTCAAGACTATATTTAGACATTCTTCTAAATTTTCGGATAAAGCATTTGCGTCTTCAAACCAAAATAGGTTGTTCTTTACGACGAGAGTTGTATTGTCTTCCCTTTTGATGATTAGATTTTCGTAATTCCAAACTTTTCCAGTCTCCAAAATTCTTATTCCATCTAAAATCTTTTTATCGTCATTTAGGTATAAATATGTGTTGTCTATTTGTTTATACTGACTTAGTCCGAAGAAGAGTCCTCCAATACTAAAAACAAACAGCGACAGTATAAAATTGAATAAATCCATATTTTCTCTGTTAAAATGGCTTTCAAGTAAGAAAAATAATAATCCGGTCGGAATCCCCCAAAAAACAGTTCCGTGCAGAAAAATATAGGAAAATTTTTTGGTTCTTCGGACTTTCCATTGATTATAGAATTTTTCTTGTTTTGCATTTAATTCTTTCATAATCTGATATTTTATAATCACGTGATGTCTGATTTAACTATCGCTGATTGTTAATTGCAATCCAACGATGGACTAAGGTTTTTAATCCGATAATGACAGCCAAACGTCATTGATCTTATATCGTGTTTTGTCTGCGCGGAATCGTAGATCCCTATACTCTTTTGCGGTGACGGATAGTAAATGAATCAAAAAGATTAGTCCCTAATGCATCGTACAGAAAATCCTTCCTTCCTGATAGTAAAATTACGTGATACATCTTGGTTGGCATCTATTAATACGAACCAAGAGTAATCGATAGAATAGCTATTGTTCGTGGTAGAACTCCACCAAAAACCGTTTGTACCTAAGAAACTAAATGAACCATGGCTGAAACGCTTCCCTCCCGGGAGTGCAGTAAATCCACATTCATTGGTTGCCTTGTTGTAATAATTCCAATGCGTTGTGCCGGTTTCGCTCAATTTATTTCCTGCTTCGTCCTGATTACCAAGGTGTGCTATTAGGATTCCCCACTCGGCATCGGATGGTACATGCCAACCAATAGGAGCAAGCTTGCCCGTATTTACAGCATACCAGTTATACAAATGACCATAAGTGGCTATTGTATCTTTGCCAATAGTATTATTGTAATTGCAATAGGCTCCGGTTGTTAAAGCTTCCCATTTATTATCTTCAGTTACGATGGGTATCGAAGTTCCGTCGTTGTACGTGGTTGTTCGTAGGTTCTCAGCCATCCATGTTTGCGTACCTATAGTTATTGTTTTATAGATATTACCGTCCTGATCGGTCATGTTGCCATAGCTCACATTAGGATTAAACTTTGCTGTAGTTATAATTTTAACTGCGTCGTCACTTTTGTCGTTATCCTTACTGCATGAAGTGGATACAATGGACAATGAAGTGATTAAAACCAATAAGTTTAAATATTTTCTTCTCATAAAGTTTTTAATTTTCCGGTCACGTCGGATTTAGCTATCGCTGATTGTCAATGGCAATCCGCATGCTATCACCGCTTGCGTTATATTCGGATGGACGGGAAACATGCACACCGAAAACCACTGCCGCCGAACTTGCCGGGTAGCTGATGTTAGCGGCTGACTTTATTTTTTTGTTTTGTATATTTCATCTCAAATTTTCCAATTTTAAGTATTGGTTTTGTCCTAGATTTCGTTTCTATTTCATCCATTTCTTTAAGTTTTTCCCCTATAGTATTCTCCCATTCAACTCTAGGGAATGGAAATAATTTTTCCCTTTTTAGAACACTAATTAATCCATCAAAATTTTCCTTGAAATTAGGCAACTCCCAATCCTTTGGAATAAATCTAACACATTGATTTGCAAAATGTAATTGACCTAGAAAATATTCTCCACTTAAGTTTGTTTCTCTGTTGATGCCATCGTGGTCAGTGTCAAATCTATAAAACGCTTCAATAATAACATATTCAATATCTTTTTGACGTTCTTGCCATTTTGTCTTTGGTATAACACGAAAGTGATAGTCCTGATAGATGCCCTCAAAATACAAATCTTGATGTAGTACAAAAGATTTTGTATCAAGGAAAGAATACTTGTCGGAAAGCAGTTTCTTAATCTTTTTTTTTCGTTTGAAATACTCCTCACTTGTAAATCCAATACCAGTAAAGAAAACAATCACACCGATCCAAAGCGAAAAACCAATCCACAAAGAATCAATTGCAGAATTACCAAGTAGGAATGAAAGTAAAAAGGAGAAAAGTCCCAAAATCAATCCACCTAGAAAACTACTACCTAAATAATCTTTATAGCTACCTTTTCTTATTATTGGAATTTTATTCATATGATAAAAAGTTGTCCACTTGTATTCATCTAAGTATGCCGCTAACGGACTAGTCTATAAGTAGTCGGGGACTTCGTGGACGCTTCCTTATCAACCGAGCAGAAAGCTTGCAAGCGAGAGCGACTCACGTACAACCGCTTAAACCCCAATTGTTTATGAGCCTGTGTTAGCTGCTATTTTTATTTTCTTTTGGCAATCGAGCTCCTTCATCTCTAAACTTTTCCAATAAAAAATGAATTCTAATTAACTCATTTATTATCGGAGGGATTTCATATTCTAAATTCAATACTTTAAAAATCCATCTATCAGTATAAAATGCTCTAAATAAATAATTAGGGACACCATTATCAGGTATCTCTGGGCCAATATACGAAGGAATTATATTACCACAAATCCCACTTGTAAGATAAGTATCTAATTTCTCATCAAAGTGTTCTATAAAATTACGTACATCTCTATTTTTTAGAGGATTTGACTCTTTAATATCAAATGAATCTCTTAGTTTCTGTCCTCTTTTTTTATGAATCTTGTCAGAACTTGATGGCCAAAAATATCTCGATATTGAAGCTGCATGATTTATAATATTCTGAACCGAATCAAGAATTATTTCTCTATTTACCTCTTTCCCTTGAGATAATTGTTCCAGAGTATTCCTAAATAAAGTCTGTTCGACCATAGCTGTCTTGGTTATAGTCAACATACTTTCAATATAGAAAATTTCATATGGATACCAAATTTTGTAATCTTCAATATTTTCAGTAGAAATCTTCTTCATCAGATTATTAATAAAATAAACGATTCAAATCCTCCAAAAACCTGTCTGCGTGCGCATTTTTAAAATAACAGCTAACGTTTCCCTAAGAGAGACTCTTATTTCTGTAAGGGAAACAGAACTTCCCTTACATCCGCCTTGTGAGTCCTTTGTTTGTTTTGTAAATTGTTTTTTATCAGCGAAATAATAAATTCGGATTTATTATGGTAGTTTCTCTTACAAAATCATTAACTTTTGTTTGTATATCTCGGTTGTCGATTTGTCTTGCAAATCAATCTCCATCATTCTTATCTTCAAATAACTTGGGCTATATGTCCAAACTGTCTAATGGATTTCTAATCTGGTCGAAGCCCTTGGTGGTTACGTGTGTGTAAATTTCCGTTGTTTTGCTGCTCGAGTGTCCTGTTTTCGGCAACTATTTGCGTAGCGCGTTATTATACAAATTGCGGACAATGCAGTTTAACTATTTCCGCTTCAAAACTACAAATTAGTTTTCAGAAGAAGAAGTTTTTTGTTAATTTTCTCTTTGGCGAACGGAGATTGATTTGGACTGGACGGGTTATCCTGATTTTGTGTCGGAAGGTCGAATAGGAGAGGGTAGTTTCAGCGAAGTAGTGGTATGTTGGCAATCGGGAGGAACGATCAATAAATAAGCTTTCCGGCAACAAAAAAGCGCCTGCAGCAGTTGCCACAAGCGCTTTTAACAAAAGCAAAACTGGTTTTGGTTCTATCAATCGAAGTAGGTATAGCCGGTTTCTGCGTGGTACGATTCATCGAGACCGAGTGCTTCTTCCTTATCGGTAGCACGGATGCCGATGGTAACCTGTACCAGCTTGAATAGTATGAAGGTTCCGGTAGCGGAGAAGGCGATGGTGGCGCCTACGCCGATAAGCTGTACAAGAAATTGATGTGCATTGCCGTAGAGGAGTCCGGCGCCGGGGTGGCTGCCTGCGGTGGCAAAATATTTGGTCACTGCTGGGGTGGCAAACAAACCGGTGAACAGCGTTCCTACAATACCTGCAATGCCGTGGATACCGAATACGTCGAGCGAGTCGTCGTAGCCAAGTTTCACCTTGACAAAAGCAACCATCATGAAGCAGATAATGGCAGCAACCAGCCCAATAACCATAGCGCCTTTCACATCTACAAAACCATTGGCAGGAGTGATGGCTACCAAACCGGCAACGGCGCCGGTACAGATGCCTACCACGGTCGGTTTTTTGCCTACAACCCAGTCTAGCACGGCCCATACAGCTGCTGCAACGGCGGTTGCCATGTGTGTGGTAAGGAATGCGTTGCCGGCCAGGAAGTCGGCGCTCAGTCCGCTACCGGCGTTGAAGCCGATCCATCCGAACCAGAGCAGAGCTGCACCGATAGCCACGAAAGGAATATTGTGCGGGGGAATGGCGTGTCCCTGATAGTCGCGGCGGCGTCCCAGCAATAAAACGGTGACGATGGCCGTGATACCCGAGTTGATTTCCACAACGGTACCGCCCGAGAAGTCCATCAAACCCAGTTTGGCGAGCCAGCCGTCAGCTGACCATGCCCAGTGAGCAATAGGATTGTAAACGAAGATTGACCATAATAGCGTGAATACGAGAAATCCCTTGAAATTGATGCGTTCTGCAAATGCTCCGATGACAACGGCCGGAGTAATAACGGCAAACATGCACTGGTACATGATGTAAACAATGTGAGGAATGGTGCCGGTCATTTCGGGCGCTCCGTTGACTATTTTGCCGGTTGCCTGCGCGTGTGAGATGAAGTAGGGACTCAGGTCGCCAATGCCGATACCGTTAAGGAACGACCAGTCGAGGCCTCCGATAAACGGAGCCAATGCGCCTTTTGAACTGCTGAAGGAAAGGCTGTAGCCACATACGATCCACTCGATGCTGACAATGGCGGTGATGATAAAGCATTGCATCATCACGTTCAGGATATTTTTACGACGGACAAGGCCTCCGTAAAACAGCGCCAGACCGGGAATAGTCATTAAAAGAATCAGCGCTGCAGACATGATAACCCAGGCGGTATCACCCGTATCTACTTTAGGAGCAGGAACATTGGCAACGGCTGCTGTTGCCTGTGCAAGTGCAGGGAAAGTGCATGCGATAAGGAGTCCTACCGCAATCAGGATTGATTTTTTCATTGTTGAATAAAACTAATTTACTGTTTTAGGGAATAACGACACTGCGTTACCGGAATTGGATGAAAATACGGGAGAATTCCCGGGGGAGCATTATTCTTCTTTATTGTATAATGCTTCGGGACCGTTTTCACCGGTGCGGATACGATAGGTTCCTTCAATGTCGGAAACGAAGATTTTACCGTCGCCGGCATCGCCTGTGCGGGCCGAATTAATGATG
>JAUZOL010000092.1 GCA_030706455.1 Bacteroidota bacterium | reverse complement strand
TCCGGCCACTACAAAGCAACTTAAGGTCGAAATGTTGAAGGTGTTGTGGTTATCGCCGCCCGTACCCACTATGTCGATGGGGTTGTAATCGCTCAGGTCAACCGGCACACGCATGTCGAGCAGGGCTTCGCGGAATCCGATAAGCTCGTCGACAGTGATGCTGCGCATCAGGTAAACGGTAACGAAGGCAGCAATCTGAGCTTCGCTGTATTTGCCTTCAGCCATGTTGGTTAGTACGGTTTTGGCTTCTTCGCGGCCAAGGTACTGATGTTCAAAAAGGCGGTATAGAATTTCTTTCATCGCTTTAATGTTTAATGTTCAAAATTTAATGTTGAACGTTCAAATGGTATGTTTTTATATTGTCAGGTTGTTAAATTGTGGGGCTTTCAACCAGTTGGCAATCAGTGTTTCTCCCAGGGGAGTGAGTACCGATTCAGGATGAAATTGTACTCCGCGAACGTCATATTCTTTGTGGCGTAGGGCCATGATAGTCCCTTCGTCGGAAACGGCAGTTATGCGGATGCACTCGGGCAGACCGTCACGGCTCACAATCCACGAGTGATAACGCCCGGCGTCGAAGGTGGTCGGCATGTCGTCGAACAGCAGATCGGGATCGACCACGTGTACAGGCGTGCTTACTCCATGAAACACCTCTGAAGTGTTTTCTAGTGTTCCGCCGAAGCTTTCGGCAATGGCCTGATGACCCAGACAAACGCCCAAAATCGATTTCGTTGGAGCATATTTTTTTATCAATGGCAACAGAATTCCGGCTTCCGAAGGAATTCCGGGGCCCGGAGAAAGAAGAATTTTATCGAAGCGATCCACCTCTTCGAGGGCGATTTTGTCGTTGCGGATTATCTCCATGTTGGTGTAACCCAGTTTACGAACGGCATGTACCAGATTGTAAGTGAATGAGTCGTAATTGTCAAATATCAATAGTTTTTTCATTGCTTTTCAAATTTCAAAATTTCAGATTCCAATTGATTGTCATTTTAGCACATTGTTCTATTAGTTTTTCAACGTTGCTGCCATGTCGATCGCGGTTTTCAGTGCGCCAAGTTTGTTGCTTACTTCCTGACGTTCGCTTTCGGGTACCGATTTGGCAACGATGCCGGCTCCGGCCTGATAGTAAAGCGAATTGTTCTTGCTCAGGAACGTACGGATAGTAATTGCCTGGTTGATATCCCCGTTAAGACCGATGTAGCCAATACAACCTCCATAAATACCACGGGTGGTCGGTTCTATTTCGTTGATCAGTTGCATGGCGCGTACTTTGGGTGCGCCCGAGAGTGTCCCGGCAGGAAATGTGTCGGCAAAAAGCTGTATCGGATTAACGCCTGGTAGCAGTTTTCCGCTCACACGCGAAACCAAATGAATGACATGCGAATAGAATTGTACCTCTTTATAGATTTCCAGTCCGACATCCGACGTGTTGCGACTCAGGTCGTTGCGTGCCAGATCGACAAGCATTACGTGTTCGGCATTCTCTTTCGGATCTTTAAGCAGCGCTTCGGCCAACTGGCGGTCTTTGTCATCGTCGCCCGTGCGGCGGAAGGTGCCGGCGATGGGGTCGATATAGGCCTTGCCGTTTTTGATCTGAACGTGTGTTTCGGGCGAAGAGCCGAAGATGCGGAACGATCCGAAATCGAAATAGAAGAGGTAAGGCGACGGGTTGATGGAGCGCAGTGCGCGGTAAACCTTGAAGTCGTCGCCGGCAAACGGCTGGCTGAAGCGGCGCGAAAGGACGATCTGGAAAGTATCGCCGCGTTTGCAGTGCTGAATGCCTTTTTCTACCGACTGGCGATAGTCTTCGTCGCTCATATTCGAGCTTTCGGTGCCGATCGGCTCGAAGTTGTACGATGCAAAATTGCGGTTGTCGAGCAATCCGGCAACGTCGTCTATCTCGCTTTGTTCACCATCGAAGAGGTTTTCGATAATTTCGAGTTCATTCTTAAAGTGATTCACCACGATAATGTATTTGTAAAGAATGTAATACATGTCGGGAACCTGCGCTTCGTTTTTGTCGGGAACAATGTCTACTTTCTCGAAATAACGGACGGCGTCATAAGCCGTGAAACCGAAAAATCCGTTGAAAGGTAGATGGTTATTGTTCTCCTTGATCTCAAATGATTTGACGAATGCATTCAGGTGTTCGGGTAGCGGATAGCTGTTATCGATTTCTTTGCGAACGATCGTCCCGTTAGGATAATATTCCGAAATGGCTCCGTTTTCGACAATGAATTTAGCCGCGGCGCGCAGTCCGATAAACGAGTAACTGTTTTCTCCTCCGTGGTAATCGGAACTTTCGAGTAATACCGATTCTGGGTAAATATCCCTTATTTTCAGGTAAATGGAAACCGGTGTGTGAAGATCACCCAACAGCTTCTTTGAATATGTTCTGATATTTGTTTGCATAAGTATAATGTGCTAATTTGCCAATATGCTAATTTGCCAATTGATAACGGGCTCTGAATTGGCACATTGGCATATTGATTTATTTTGAATTGGAAATATAGGTCTCCATGTCTTTGTCTCCGCGTCCCGAAAGGTTGACTACCACCACATCATCGGGTTTGAAGGTCAGTTTCTCTAGTGCCGCTAGCGCGTGAGCCGATTCCATTGCCGGAATGATACCTTCTATTTTGGTGAGCAGAAATGCTGCTTCCAGGGCTTCGTCGTCGGTAATGGCGAGTACAGTCGACCGTTTTGTCTTAGCCAGATAAGCGTGTATCGGACCGATGCCCGGATAATCGAGACCAGCCGAAATGGAGTAGGGCTCTTCGATCTGTCCGTCTTCCGATTGCATAATCAGCGTGCGACAACCGTGGATAATTCCTTCGCGTCCCAAATGAATGGTGGCGGCGGAGTAGGGGGTGTCAATCCCTTTTCCGGCAGCTTCTGCTTCGATCAGTTTTACTTTATCGTTGTGCAGATAGTGATAAAATGCGCCGGCAGCGTTACTTCCGCCTCCCACGCATGCAACGATATAATCGGGGTAGTCGCGGCCTTCGTGTTCCAGCAACTGTTTTTGCATTTCTTCGCTGATTACCGATTGCAGGCGGGCCACCATGTCGGGGTAGGGGTGCGGACCGATGGTGGAACCGATCACGTAGTAGGTATCCTCGGGGTTGCAGCACCAGTCGCGGATGGCTTCGTTGGTGGCATCTTTCAGGGTTTTGTTGCCGCTGTGCACCGGCACTACCGTTGCTCCGAGCATCTCCATTTTTTGCACGTTGAGGTGCTGGCGTTCCACGTCGAGGGCGCCCATGTAAACAAAGCAGGGCATGTTGAGAAGCGCACAAACTGTCGCGGTGGCCACCCCGTGCTGACCGGCACCTGTTTCGGCAATGATGCGGGTTTTACCCATGCGGCGGGCCAAAAGTACCTGACCCAGCGAGTTGTTGATTTTGTGTGCACCGGTATGGTTGAGGTCTTCGCGTTTGAGGTAGATCTTCGCACCGTACTTTTCCGACAACCGTTTTGCTAAGTAGAGCGGAGAAGGGCGACCTACGTAGTCACGCATCAGGCCGTTGAACTCTTCCTGAAATGAGGGGTCGCTAAGAATTTTCAGATAGTTATTCCTCAGATTTTCAACATTGACATGGAGAATTTCGGGGATGTATGCTCCTCCGAATTCGCCGTAGTAACCGTTTTCATTTACATCGTAGTTCATCTTGCTTGTATTTTATGTTTTATTTTTTACCGGAATTGGAATGCTGTTTTTTTTATTTTTCGGAAAAACAGCATAAAAAAAGCCCGTCGTGATTGCGACGGGCTTTATCTTTTTACCTAATAATGATATTTAGTGTTCAAACAGATATGCGACGATGCTACTCACGACTTTTTTGAAGTTGTAAGCGCCACCACCAAAATTTATTTACTGCTTGAAATGACATACTTTCGTTGTTTTGTGAGGGCAAAGGTAGAGCTATTTTTTGAACCGACAAATAATTCGTCGGAAATTTTTCAAAAAAATTACTTTTTGCTGTTTTATTGGGTGTTTGGCTGTTGATTTGAAAGTCGCTCATCCCGGGTGATGCGAGCTCCGACTCGCATTGTGGCTATTGGTGTTAGTCTTGCCTTAAAGGTAAATGGGTTTGGTGGTCTGTTTGTCCGCAGGTCTCCGACCCGCGGTTATGGAAATTCGACTTTTCAAGTCATTTGCTTCTATCTTTATGTTGCAGTCGGGCGTTTTTTATAGTCATAAAAACTAGATTTTCATAACAGTAGGTCATTGACCTACGATAAAAGGCTGAAGTACGACCTCTGCCTGTAAGACAGGATTTTATTCCGTATTTAGCCGTATGTAATAGGCACGCTTTGCAAAACAAAACACGCCAGCGACAGATTTGCGCCAGCGTGAGAGTATTGTAGTTTTTAAATATCAGATTCTTATGCTCAAATTCTTCATGGGGTGTAAATTCGATACGGTAGGTGTCGTAAACGGAAATTTCTTTATTTTTTTTCTTTTTTAGTGGCTGTTATCTTCATGGTCATCGTAGTTCCGCTTAGCGTAACGGTGGATGTTGTTTCTAATCCTTTGCGAGTTTCTTCCGCTTCCGCTTCAGTAATGTTATCAACTTCCTGAGTCACTACCGTGGTCATTGGACTAACTCCGTCACTAGGGGTGTATGTGGTAACTGTTGTAATTGTAAAAATCCAATTTTTCTTGATCGAGGTATCTTCTTTGGAGCAAGAGGATAGAATGCTTATCATTAAAATTGCAGAGAATAAAATTAAGGTTCTTTTCATTTGAAATTTTGTTTTGGGAATTAGTACTTAAAATATTGAATTTGGTTCGAATTGATTTTGTCTGGATTTTGTTAGACCTATTCGGCTAATGAAAAACATACAATTCGTTTTATATGAATATATGTTTGTAATTATATTAAAAATGTGCAGCAAAAATAAGCATAAAATGATAAAACACAAAAAATATTTTATGCAATTAATATATTGAATGATAAAAAACGAATCATCTTACTTGATGCGCTAATTAGGAAAATCGAATGACCTGTGAGTGGGTGATGCGAGTTCCGACTCGCATTGTTTTAAAGCGGATGTATGGCGTTGGATTTTGTCTTGCCTTGCAGGCAAATGGGTTTGGTGGGCTGTTTGTCCGCAGGTCCGCGACCCGCGGTTATGAAGATGTGACTTTTCAAGTCACTTGCGTCTGCTATCTTAGTCTTTCTGTTGCTTTTACTCGTGTTTTTAGTCTGAAAGACTCCACTTTCATAACCGTAGGTCATTGACCTGCGGTAAAAGACCGAGGCATAATATCTGCCTGAAAAGCAGGATTTTATTCAGTGCTTAGCTGTAGGAATAGGTATGCTTTACAAAAGTGCGTTCGCGACGAATCAGTACTGTTGAGGTAAGTTCATGGAATAGAAAAGTTGTATTTATCAGATTGAGTTCTGTTCTCGATTTATCCATCTCCAATCAATGTATTCAGCTAGTCCTTGGAGGTCTTGGAAAACAGAAAAGTAGCTGTAGCCATATCTATGCAATTCGAACTTGAGTTTTTGTCTATAACTTTTGTCGATGATAATCTTCTCTAAGATTCCTTTTGCTGGAGCTTTTGTAAATGATTTTGCTGGTTGAGGGTGTATGGTGAATAATCCTTGCTGCGCAATAATTCTTTTTGTTATGGAGCGAGGTTTGTATACTGTAACAGTTGTAAACTGAAAGGGGTCTATATCTGTCTTTGCATAGTCTTTGTGTTCGAATTTATAGACGGCAGCATCACAATCTAAATCAGAAACAACAGCAAAGAAAACAGCGACCAATGGATTCGTAGTCCAATCTAATAATCTTGTAGGTATTCCATGGTGTTGAGCAAGGGCTAGCCATTCCCAGTTATTTTCAGGTGTGATGTCTAAAAACGGTAATGAATTATCTTTAAAATACTTTAGTGTAGATTCATCACTAATTTGGTCGTATGGTGTTCGTCCTGCCTTTGGTATGAGATCCCATGTTGCATTGGCTTGGCCACGAAACAACGTATTTTGTTGGGATGAATTTAAGAGGTCATGAAGATCACTAAATTGATTTATCCTATATTCTTTCATATACTACCATGGTTTTTGTAGTTTGTGTTTGTGGGTTTTAAATTACAGTGAGACCTTATGTCATTGATGTATGATACAAATGTAAAAAATAATTATGTAAAAGTGTTTTTTATGTAAATAAATATTAGAATCGGAGAGGAGGAAGAAACAAAAAAAGCGAACCATTTTACATGATTCGCTGATTGGATGTTGTGTAGAGACGTTGCATGCAACGTCTCTACGGTGTGCGGTTGGTTGAGTGCTGTCTACTGTATGTTTTCGCGAACCTTTTTCAGGTAGGCCTTCATGCGGTCGGCGTCCTTGTGTTCGATAATGTCGAGCAGGTTGCCGAGCTCTTCGCGGATATTGGTCAGCTGCTCCGGCGTGTAGGGGTTGAAGAGAATTTCCTGTAGCAGGTAATCGTCTTCCGACAGCAGTCCGTGGGCAATGGCCAGATGGCGCTTGAAGGTGGTGCCCGGCGCTTCCTGATGCTTCATCACCGAGGCAAATACCAGTGTGGAAGCAAACGGGATAGAAAGCGAGTAGGCCGTAGTTTCGTCGTGTTCGCGGAAGGTGTATTCAAAAATGTTCAGTTTCAGTGAACTGTAGAGGTCTTTGAAGAATACCTTGCCCAAGTGGTCGGACTCGGCAATGATGATGGCACTCTGCGTAGAGAGGTCGCTCAGGCTTGCAAAGGTGGGGCCGAACATGGGGTGCGACGACACGAAACGGAAGCCGCAGTTCTGGTAAAATTCCGGCAACCCGGTTTTTACCGAAGCAATATCGGACAGGATACAATTTTTTGAAAGAAACGGCATCACGTTGTTAAATGCTTCCAGCGTGTGTTTGATGGTCACCGCGTTGATAACCAGCTCGGGATCAAACTCTTTGATCTCCTCCAGTTGCGACATGCGGATGGTGTTGTAGACAAAACGCAGGCGCTTCGGGTCGGCATCGTACACCGCCACTTCGTGCTGAAAACTCAGTACGTCAGTAAAGAAGGAGCCCATCTTTCCGGCTCCGAGAATCAAAATCCTCATTGTTTATATTATTAACCATTAAGAAATTAAGTTGTATTGGAATGAGGTTTCTTATATTTCTTAATCTCTTAATGGTTGTGATTTTTTGAGTTTACTTTTTATTGATCAGTTCCATCTGTACCCGTACCGATTCTTCGTGGATGGCTTCTAGTACGGTTTTCATAAATTCGCCGTTAATATCCATGCTTTCGGCCTGAGCGATACGGTCTTTCAGAATTTCGTCATAACGAACTGTCTGTAGAACAGCCATGTTGTGCTCTTTCTTGTAAGTTCCGATTTCGCGCGACACACGGAAACGTTTTGCCAACACTTCCAACAGACGGTTATCCAAATCATCGATCTGACGACGGAGAATAGACAAGTCTTCGGTGGTCTGGTTGGTTTTGCGAACTACCAGATGCGTGAGGATTTCAGCCAGTACGTCCGGTGTGATCTGTTGGTTTTTATCGCTCCAAGCTTCGTCCGGTGTACAGTGCGATTCGATAATCAAGCCTTCGAAGTTGAGGTCGAGCGCCTGTTGCGAGATGGAGGCGATAAGTTCGCGACGGCCACCGATATGGCTCGGGTCACAAATGATGGGCACTTCGGGCATACGGCGACGCAACTCGATAGGAATGTGCCATTGCGGCGTATTGCGGTAGATGGTTTTGTCGTAGGTGCTGAATCCGCGGTGGATAACACCCAGACGGCGCAGACCAGCATTGTAAACACGTTCCAGTCCGCCGATCCAGAGTTCGAGGTCAGGGTTGACCGGATTTTTAATCAAAACCGGAATATCGACACCTTTCAATGCGTCGGCAACTTCCTGTACAGCAAAGGGATTAGCGGTGGTGCGTGCTCCGATCCACAACAGGTCGACACCGAATTTCAGGGCTTCGTATACGTGTTTGCCGGTAGCCACTTCGGTAGCAGTGAGCATACCCGTTTCTTGTTTTACGGTTTTCAACCAGGGCAGACCTTCGCTGCCAACGCCTTCAAATCCACCCGGTTTAGTACGAGGTTTCCAGATGCCGGCACGAAATATTTTGATGCCTTTTGCGGCAAGTTGTTTTGCCGTTTCCACGGTTTGTTCTTCTGTTTCGGCACTACAGGGGCCGGCAATCACCAAAGGACGGTTCTCTTCGGTAATCGGTTCGAAAATTGGTTGTAAATCCATATTTTATAGATGTTTAATTGTTTTAATCGTTAAATTGTTGAATCGTGGGTCATTAATCATTAACCACTAATCATTAATCACTGCGCTGATTCTGTTGAGCGATTCTTCCAGCATTTTCTCTGTTGCGCAGAGCGAAAGGCGTACGTAGCGGTTGCCTTTGTCGCCGAAGATAAATCCGGGTGTCACAAACACATGCGCGTTGTACAGAATTTTGTCGGCCAGTTCGCCTGCATCTTTGTATTGGTCAGGGATTTTACCCCAAAGGAACATGCCCACCTGTTTGGAGTCAAAGGTACAACCCATTTGTTGCATTATCTTCTCGGCAATAACGCGGCGTTTGGCATATACCTCAATATTTTTTTCGCGGTGCCACTCTTCGGTGTTTTTCAATGCTTCGGCGGCAGCCACCATCATGGGGCGGAACATGCCGGAGTCGATATTGCTTTTTACGCGCAGAATCCATTCGATAAACTGCGGATTGGAGGCCACCAGCCCCATACGCCAGCCCGACATGTTGTGCGATTTGCTCATGGAATTGAGTTCGATGCAAATATCTTTTGCCCCTTCGGCAGCCAACAGGCTCAGACGATTTTCGTTGAGGATGAAGCTGTAGGGATTGTCGTTGCAAATAACGATGCTGTGCTTTTTGCCGAAGGCAACCAGTTTGTCGAACAGTTCTTTGGTGGCCGGAGCACCGGTCGGCATGTTGGGGTAGTTTACCCACATCAGTTTTACATTGCTCAGGTCGAGCTTTTCGATGGCCTCGAAATCGGGTTGCCAGCCGTTGTTTTCGTCCAGATCGTAGCTGATGACGTTGGCTTCGGCCAAACGGCTTACCGACATGTAGGTGGGGTAGCCCGGATTTGGTACCAGTACGCCGTCGCCCGGATTGAGAAATGCCAGTGAAATATGCAGAATACCCTCTTTTGATCCGAAGAGCGGTTGGATCTCGTTTGCCGGATTCAACTCCACACCGAACCATTTTTGATACCAGTCGGCGAAGCCTTTGCGCAGCTCGGGAATGCCAATGTAGCTCTGATAACCGTGAACATCCGGTTTCAGAGACTCTTCGTTCAGAGCCTTGATGGTGTTTTCGGAAGGAGGCAGGTCGGGTTTGCCGATTCCCAGACTGATAACGTTCTTACCTGCTTTGTTCATCTCGTCTATTTCGCGAAGCTTTTTCGAGAAATAGTATTCGCTGACGGTGTTTAACCGGTTGGCCGGCTTGATATTTGAGTTCATAAATCAGAAGCCCCTCCCAGCCTCCCCTCAAGGGGAGGAGATTGAATCTGCATGAGGAGGATTTTGTTATTATGGTTAAAAATTCTGTGAATTATCTCTGTTAGTCAGTAGTTTGTTATTATCCCGATTTTCGCCCCTCCTTGGGAGGGGGTGGGGGAGGTCTTAGATTGTCTGTTCTCCTTCTGCGTATTCGCCCAAAATTCTCAGTTTCTTGGTCAGTGGAATAATGGCATCGAGCGATTGGCGGTATCGGACGAAGTCGTTGAACTTGACATCGATGTAAAAGAGGTATTCCCATTCGTGACCGACAACCGGTAATGACTGTATTTTGGTAAGGTTGATGTTGTAAAAAGAGAGGATGGTGAGGATTTTAGAGAGGCTGCCCTCTTCGTGAGGCAATGAAAAGACGAGCGATGCTTTGTTCTTTTCACGGTCTCCGGCCAGCTTATCGCGCATAATTTCATTTCCGATAATCAGAAAACGGGTGAAATTGTGCTTGTTGGTCTCGATTCCTTTTGCCAGAATTTCCAGTCCGAACAGTTCGGCGGCATATTTGCTACAGATAGCGGCTTGTCCCATTGCCTTTTCTTCCGATATGCGGAGCCCTTCGGCAGCGGTATCTTCGGCCTCCACGTGCTTGATATGCGGATGGGCCGCCAGGAAATCTTCGCACTGTAACAACGCCATGTAGTGAGAATGAACCTCTTTGATGTCGTCGATGGTTTGTCCCGGCATAGCCACCAGATTGTGGCGGATGCGAAGCTTGTGTTCGCCGATAATGGTCAATCTGCTTTCTCTTAGTAAATTGTAGTTCGGAAGCAAGCTGCCTGCAATGGTGTTTTCAATTGCCACGATGCCCACCATGGATGCGTTTTCTGTCAGACAGGCAAACAGATCCTTGAATGTGGTGCAGGGTACCAACTCGATGTTTTCTTTTCCGAAATAACACTGTGCGGCAATGTCGTGAAACGAACCTGCAATTCCTTGAATAGCTACTTTTACCATGACTGACATTTTATTAATCGTTTAATATTCAAAACTGTTTGGCGTTGTTCTTTGATTATATATTCTCCAACGTCAGATTTTCTCTTCTCCTTGGGAGAAGGTGCCCGGAGGGCGGATGAGGTCGGATAAAAAAAAATCCCGCTGTGTGAGCGGGATTTTTGAACAACCTTAAAATTGATTACTTATGGTTAAGACACAAACTCCCGCTCTTACTTTGGCTAAAAAAGTAAAAGTAAAAAAAGTAATATGAGAAATATTGTGTCATCAACAAAATCGTTATGTTTTCGGGTGCAAAAGTAGGAATTTATTATAAATCCACCAAGAAAAACGATAAATATTTTTCCTGTGCCTGTTTTTATTGCATAATTGTGCAAATAATCGCACTTTATTTTCTTTTTTCAAGAATGAAAAATGCAAGATTTGTCTTAAAAAGTGAGCAATTGCAGAACAACCATATATATTAAATTGTAAATTTGTCCAAGTCAACGGATATCTATCTCAAACTATAAAATATTGAAATATAATGTATTCTAAATTTCAACAACATCTTCAGAGCGAACTTTCTGCCATACAATCGGCCGGGTTATATAAAAATGAAAGAATTATTAAATCGGCTCAGGGAGCTGAAATAGAGGTGAATGGGCATAAAGTGCTCAACTTTTGTGCCAACAATTACTTAGGGTTGGCTAACAATCCGCAATTGATTGAGGCGGCAAAGCAGGCTTTCGATGCCAGAGGATACGGAATGGCCTCTGTTCGTTTTATTTGCGGCACGCAGGATACCCATAAAGCCCTCGAAGCGAAGATTGCTCAGTTCTTTGGTACCGAAGATACCATTTTGTATGCAGCCTGCTTCGATGCCAACGGCGGCGTGTTTGAACCTCTGCTGGGCGAAGAAGATGCAATCATCTCCGATTCCCTTAATCATGCTTCCATTATCGACGGGGTGCGTTTGTGCAAGGCGCAACGTTTCCGTTATGCCAATGCCGATATGGCTGATCTTGAAAAGCAATTGCAGGCAGCACAATCGTGTCGTTTTCGTTTGGTGGTTACCGACGGTGTTTTCTCGATGGATGGCAACGTGGCTCCGTTGGATAAAATCTACGAACTGGCAAATAAATACGATGCCATGGTGATGGTGGACGAGTCGCACTCGGCTGGTGTGGTTGGTAAAACGGGCAGGGGAGTAACCGAACGGTTTGATCTGCGCGGCAAGGTGGAAATCATTACCGGTACGCTCGGAAAAGCTTTCGGTGGCGCTATCGGCGGATTCACAACCGGCAAAAAAGAGATTATCGACCTGCTGCGTCAACGCTCGCGGCCGTATCTCTTCTCTAATTCACTGCCGCCTTCGGTAGCTGCGGCAGGCATCAAAATGTTTGAGATGATGGACGAAACCAACGAATTGCAGGATAAGTTACATGCCAATACCGATTATTTTGTGTCGCGCATGAAGGCGGCTGGGTTTGATATTAAACCGACTGAATCGGCTATCTGTGCGGTAATGTTGTACGATGCCCGCTTGTCGCAGGATTTTGCAGCCAAAATGCTGGAGGAAGGAATTTACGTTACCGGTTTTTACTATCCGGTAGTTCCTCAGGGTCAGGCTCGTATTCGCGTACAAGTGTCGGCTGCACACGAAACCGAACACTTAGACAAAGCAATCGCTGCGTTCTCCAAAATAGGAAAAGAACTGAAGGTGATTTCATAATGTGCCAATGAGTCAATATGCTAATATGCCAATGAAAATTTGGAATTTGGAACGCAATTTAAATCGTAAATAAATGAAGGCTTTAG
>JAUZOL010000091.1 GCA_030706455.1 Bacteroidota bacterium | reverse complement strand
TATTTCCTCATGCTCAATTATATCTGGATTGGATTTTTCCTCATTGCGTTTCTCGTCGCTACTCTTCAGTTTATTTTTACCGGCGATTTTGTCATTTTTGAAAAGGTGGTGAAGTCGACTTTCGATATGGCTAAGTTCTCGGTGATGGACATTGCTCTGCCTTTGGCGGGTGTGATGACCTTGTGGCTGGGGCTGATGAATATCGGGGAAAAGGCAGGAGCCATCCGTTTTGTGTCCCGCATTGTGGGACCATTCTTTTCGAAGCTGTACCCCGAAATACCGAAAGGGCATCCGGCCAGCGGTCAGTTGGTGATGAACTATTCAGCCAATATGCTGGGGCTCGACAATGCGGCTACGCCTATCGGGCTGAAAGCGATGCAAAGCCTGCAGGAACTAAACCCCAATAAAGATACTGCTTCGAATGCGCAGATTATGTTTCTGGCATTGAACACGGCGGGTCTCACCCTTCTTCCGATCAATATTATTGCACAGCGTGCCATTTTGGGTGCTGTTAATCCTGCCGATATTCTGGTGCCGGTTTTGATTGCAACTTACGTTTCGACTCTTACGGCAATTTTATATGTGGGTATTCGTCAGCGGCTCAATTTACTTAATCGTACTGTTATTGGATGGTTGGGAGCGATTACGTTTATTATCGGATTGATTGTTTTCGGCTTCTCGCGTCTGGATAGCCAGCAAATGTCGGTTGCATCGAGTATAACAGGTAATTCTCTTTTGCTTTTGATTATTGCTACGTTTCTTATCGGAGGACTGGTGCGGAAAGTAAACGTTTACGAAGCATTTATCGAAGGAGCCAAGCAGGGGTTTGAAACCGCCGTCAAAACGATTCCTTATCTGGTCGGAATGTTGGTGGCCATCGGAGCTTTCCGTGCTTCGGGTGCTATGGATATGATTATTAACGGCATCGCCGGTTTGTTTCATCTGATGGGATTGAATACCGATTTTGTGGCGGCATTGCCCAATGCTTTTATGAAGCCGTTGAGCGGTAGTGGTGCCAAGGCGCTGATGGTGGAAACCATGAAAACCTACGGACCTGATTCTTTTGCCGGTCATCTCTCCTGTATTTTTCAGGGTGCCGCCGATACTACCTTTTATATTGTGGCTCTTTATTTTGGTTCGGTGGGTGTAACCAAAACGCGTTATGCCATCTCGGCAGGACTCATTGCCGACCTTGCCGGAGCTATTGCCGCAATTATTGTTGCTTACCTCTTTTTTGCATAAAATTACTTTTGACTTTTGTATCTTTGTCTCTTCCTAAAATAAAGAGTATGAGATCCCGATTATTGTTGCTGTTGATTTTTGTGAGTATGATTGCTTTTGGGCAGAAAAAGCATGTGTGTATTTCTATTGACGACCTGCCGGTGGTCGATTATGGCCCGTACGATACGGTCGTTCAGCAACGGATTATGGATAACCTGATTGTTTCTCTGAAGAAAAACAAGGTGCCGGCTATCGGGTTTGTAAACGAAAATAAGCTCTACAACTACGTGAACAAGCCGATGTCGTTCCAGATTCACCTTCTCGACAAATGGCTGGGAAACGGTTTGATGCTTGGAAACCACACCTTCTCTCACCCCGATTACAATACTGAATCATTTAAGGCTTTTTCTCACGACATACTGAAAGGAGAAATTATATCGAAAGAGTTGCTCAAAAAATATGGACAGAAGGAGAAGTATTTTCGCCATCCCTACCTGCATGTGGGAACGACTAAAGCCCGCGCCGACTCACTGGCTAATTTTCTGACCCAACACGGTTATACTACGGCTCCCATCACCATCGACAGCGAAGATTATGCGTTTGCCTATGCTTATTATAAGGCCAAACAAAAGAAAGATGCGGCTTTGATGAAGAAAATCGTGAGTGATTATCTTGTTTACATCGACCAGGATATAAAGCACTTCGAAAAAGAATCAATCGGTTTGTTCGGACGAACGATGAATCAGGTGATTTTGCTGCATGCCAGTATGCTGAACTCCGAATATATGAATGACATCATCTCTATTTTCAGGAAAAACGGATACGATTTTCAGCCTATCGACAAGGTGTTGAAAGATCCGGCCTATAAGATTCCGGTGACGGTATATGGAACTTTCGGCAGTTCGTGGCTCGACCGCTGGGCGTTGTCTCTCAACAAAAGGGGCGACTTTTTGATGGGTGCGCCAGAGCCTCCCGAATATGTAAAAAAAATGCTGAATGAGTAGAAAAACGCCGGCAAACAGATCCGGCGGTATTGTTTAACTTAATAATTTACGAATGAAGAAAATGCAGAAAGAACGGTGTCTGCCCTGTTTTCGACGATGGGCAAGAACACCTTACGCAGTGTTCAACAGCTTAAGTGTTACGGTGAAAATCGGTGTGCTGGGCGCAGCTATGCTCACAACAGCCAATCAGAAAGCCGTGGCACAGGAAAATGTAAAAACGGCTCCCGATCCGGTGTTTCAGCTGGAAGAGGTGCAAATTAACAGCGATCTGCCACCGACAACCCAACAGTTGGTGAAAGTGGTTGCCGTGCTTACCCGTAAGGAAATTGAGCAAGCGGCGGTACAAAACGTTCAGGGCCTGTTGCGCTACGTTCAGGGAGTAGACCTGCGTACCCGCGGAACTGAAAATGTACAGGCCGATATTAGTCTTCGCGGCGGAACCTTCGATCAAACCGCCATCCTTCTCAACGGTGTAAATTTCACCGATCCCCAAACGGGACACTTCAATTTAGACATTCCTTTAGACATTAATTTGATAGAACGCGTGGAGATTCTCTACGGACCGGGTGCCTGGACGGCAGGAGCTATCGCATTCAGCGGCGCTATCAATATTGTCACCAAACAAATTATCCATAACGGATTCAACGCGCAGATCTCGGGCGGCGACTTTGGTTACCGGCAGGGAAGCACTTCGGGCTATCTCAATACCGGCCCATGGCGCGTAACGGCAGCTGTCAACGGTACTCGCAGTGACGGTTTTGCCCACGACTCTGACTTTAAGATTTTCAACGCATATACCGATGTGCGGTTTATCGACAACCGCATCGGACAGTTTTCGTTGCAACTGGGCGTGCAGTCGAAGGATTTCGGAGCCAACACGTTTTACTCTCCGAAATATCTCGACCAGTACGAAGAGACCCGGTCTCTGATTGCTTCGTTGCAATATAAAAAACAAACCCGCCACTGGAAGCTGATGGCTTCGGGCTATTATCGTCGTCACCACGACATGTTCGCCCTCTTCCGTGAGGGTGTGCCTGCTCCACCGTGGTACGTTTCGCCCAATTATCACCTTACCGACGTGATGGGCATTTCGGCGCAGGCCAGTTACTCGTGGTGGGGTGGGGTGACCTCACTGGCTGGAGACCTTCGCTCTGAACATATCTTCAGTAACACGCTGGGAACACCGCTTGTTACGCCACATTACGATCCCTATTCGGATGCCAGGGTATTTACCAAATCGGCTGAACGCCGCATCGGTAGCGTGTCGGTGAAGCAGGTAAAAGAGTGGAAACAATGGACCGTCAGCCTGGGCGCCATGGGAAGCGGAAATGACGATTACGGGTTCCATTTCTATGCCGGAGGTAACGTGGATTATGCCGTTACACCCAAACTAACGATGGGCACGTGGTTGCACAACTCTTACCGGATGCCAACTTTTACCGACCTCTATTATCAGAGCACAACGCAGCATGGTAATCCTGATCTGAAACCGGAAGATGCCTTCAATGCGGATGTACATCTGTTGTGGACGCCCGAGAAATGGACGGTGCGTGTGGCTGGTTTTAAGCGCTTCGGGCATAACATTATCGACTGGGTGCGTCTGCCCAACGAGTTGGTGTGGCATAGCGAAAATCTGACCGATGTCAATTCGCTCGGCAGCGAGTTGGCAGTCGATTATCGTCCCGCATGGCGATGGGTAGATAACATTCATCTCGACTATACTTACCTGCATGTTTCGAAGGGCAGCAGTCAGTATATTTCGTCTTATTCTACCGATTATCTTCGTCATCAGGCTAAGATGCGCATTTCTCAACCCCTTGTCGGCAAGTTGTCGGCAGCATGGCAACTGAGCCTCAATGACCGTGCCGGAACCTACGTGAATGTGGTTACGAATAAGGAAACACAATTCAAAGCCTATCTTTTGTGCGATCTGAAGTTGCAATGGAAAGAAAAGCACTACAGGATTTTTGCTGAGGCCACCAATCTGTTCAACACAACCTATTTCGACTTCGGTAACCTGCCACAACCCGGGCGTTGGTTCAAAGCCGGAGTATCGGTGGGAGTATAGCTATATCTCTGCGAGAGATCCGGAAGCCTCTGTTTTTACAGGGGCTTCTTTTTTTGCGGGTAGAATTTCCGGTAATTTCTAATTTTATCCAAAATTGAATCTTACCTTTGCAGCGCAATGAAATTGTTAGTGGTTGAAGATGAAGACGGACTGCGGGAAACCATTGTGAGTTTTCTGGAAGAGGAAGGTTACCAGTGCGAACAGGCAACCCGGCTCAATGTGGCTCTGAATAAGGTGGCCGACTACGAGTATGATTGTGTGCTGGTCGACATCGGATTGCCCGACGGAAGTGGCTTGCAACTGATCCGTGAAATCAAAAAGATAGCACCGACTACCGGTGTGCTGGTAATTTCGGCTCGAAACTCACTGGACGATAAGGTTGCCGGTCTCGAATTGGGTGCGGATGACTATCTGGCCAAACCGTTTCATCTGGCAGAACTGAATGCGCGTATCAAGTCGATTCTGCGGCGGGTGAAGTACGACGGTAAAATTGAGGTGAATATTGAACGGTTGAGAATACTGCCCGAATCCCGTCAGGTTTTCTTTGACGACGAAGCGGTTGTGCTTACCAAAAAAGAGTTCGATTTGCTGGCCTTTTTTGCGGCCAATGCCAACCGGGTGCTGACCAAAGAATCCATTGCCGAACACCTGTGGGGCGATTTTGCTGATGCTGCCGACACTTTTGATTTCGTCTATTCGCAAATCAAAAACCTGCGTCGGAAGTTGCTCGAAAAAACAGGCATCGATTACTTTAAAAACGTATATGGCATCGGGTATATGTTTCAAGTCGATAAAAAATGAAGCTCCAGACAAAAATAAACCGGCGATTTATCACCTTGCTGCTGCTTGTATTTGTGGTGGCCGGGTGCGGACTCTACTTTATTCTCACGGCGGTAATCGATTTTAATATCGACGAGATACTCTCGAACCGGGCTGAAACAGTGCAGTCTTCTTTGCATCAGAACAAAATAACTCTTCCTTTTCACTCTCCCGATCAAACTATCGACATACAGCCGTCGAACGGGCAAAACGTCGAACGGCAATTTTCGGATACCACCATTTATGCCGCGAGCGAAAAAAGCATGGTCCCGGCTCGTAAATTGGTTTTCCCAGACAGGGTAAATGGGAAAACATACAAGGTTACGTTGGTGTTGTCGCACCTGGAGGCCGACGACTTTGTGGGGGTGGCGTTCTGGTTTATGCTGGGAACCTTTGTGCTCATTATTCTGGCGCTTTACTTTCTGAACCGTAAACTGTCGGCAACTATATGGAATCCTTTTTATCGGACCTTGAAAGAATTGAAGGATTTCAAAGTGGATCAAAAAACGGTGAGGGAATTGCCCTTGTCGACGATCGAGGAGTTTGATCAGATGAACAACGTGCTGAATCAGATGATGCGGAAAATGACGGCCGACTATGCCAATCTGAAAGAATTCTCAGAGAACGCGTCGCACGAGATGCAGACACCGCTGGCGGTGGTGAAATCGAAGCTGGAAACGTTATTGACCGACCGTAGTTTATCCGAAGACCATCGCAAACAGGTGCAAACTGCTTATGATGCAGCCTCGCGGGTGTCGAAGCTGGGACAGACATTGCTCCTGCTTTCCAAAATAGAGAACAACCAGTTTGTGGAAAAACGAAGCATTGATCTGAGCGCTTTGGTAGCGGAACGGTTGGACGAATTGGATGAATTGCTGGCGCTGCGCAATATCAAGGTGGTGCGTGATTTGCAAAACCCTTTTGTGGCGAATATGAATCCTTTACTGGCCGATCTGCTGGTGACCAACCTGCTGGGAAACGCCATTAAGCATAATGTCGATGGCGGATTCATCCACGTTATGTCACAGGCTTCGCAGCTGATTCTTAAAAACACGGGGAAAGTATTGCAAGGAGATCCCCGGAACCTGTTTTCTCGTTTTGCTAAAGAGGGTATTACGAAGGATTCCAGCGGACTGGGCTTGTCGATAGTATCCGAAATTTGCAAAGTTTCTTCTTTGTCGATCGACTATACTTGCCTTGAAGGCGTACATTGCCTGGCTCTTTCATCGCGATAAGTCCACTGTTTTTTGTGTAATGGGTTGTTTTGTCCGGAAATTCCCAATTTTCTCCAAAGTCGCATTCTAATTTTGCAGCATCAAATTTTCTAAATAGTTCAAATTGATGAAGAAGTTATTGTTACTGTTTGGCCTGATGTGCCAGTGCATGCTTTTTGCGCAACAGGTGTCGGTGAGCGTGAAGGATGCTCAAACGAAGGAGTCGTTAATCGGTGCCGCCGTGACGGTAGTGGGAACATCGACGGGTGCGGTTACCGATGCTAAGGGTGTTGCAATGTTGAATATTGCCGGGACATTGCCGGCAATGCTTAAAGTGCAGTACGTGGGCTACGAAATTGCGGAAGTAAAAGTCATCAAGCCCGGGCCGCAGGAGGTGTTGTTGCAACCGGCATCGGAACATCTCGATGAGGTAACCGTTACATCGGTGCGTACCAACTCGCGCATTGAGGCCATTCCTACCCGTATTGAGGTGTTGGGATTGGAGGATACGCAGGAGGAGAACGGGATTATGCCGGGCAATATTTCGAGCCTGCTGGGCGATATTGCCGGAATCCAGATGCAGGAGGTGAGCGCAGCTTCGGGCAATACCTATGCGCGCATTCAGGGTCTGAATGGTCGTTACACGCAGTTGCTGAAAGACGGACTGCCACTCTACGGTGGGCTGTCGGGTAATTTCGGCATAATGCAGGTGCCGCCACTCGACCTGAAACAGATCGAAATTATCAAGGGCTCTTGTTCTACCCTGTACGGTGGCGACGCTATCGGCGGCATCATTAATTTGGTGAGTAAAGATCCCACGCCGCAGCAGGAGCTGAGCGCCACTCTTAACGAGACTTCGTTGCATGAAACCAACCTGAATGCCTATCTGGCGAAGAAATACAAGACTTTCGGATATACCCTGTTTGCTGGCCAAACCTGGCGGCAAGCGGCGGATGTGAACGGTGACCGACTGAGCGAATCGTCAAGGGTACGCAGCACAGTGATTCACCCGAAATTCCAGTTTTACTTCGATCCTCGTTCCACGTTGACCGTGGATTATACCGGAACGTTTGACAACCGCAAGGGTGGGGACATGCGCTACCTTTCGTCGGGCAGCGGATCGTACTATCATGTGGGTACGCAGTCGGACCGGCACAGTGTGACCGCCAAATATGTGAACAACCAGTCGTCAACCAGCAATATTACCGTTAAGGCGAGCGGCAGCAACCTCGACCAAACCATCGACACCCGCGATTATAATTTCCGGGCCAACCAGTTGCTCTATTATTCGGAGCTCTCCTATTTTCGTCAGTTCGATAATATGAACTGGGTGATCGGGGCTAATTTCAACGGCGATCAGTTTCACAACCGTTCGTCTCTGATTCCTCTCGACGGCTATTCCTACAACACCCTCGGCGGTTTTGTACAAAATACCTACAATCCGGTGCCGGTGCTCACCATCGAAAGTGGTTTGCGGGCCGATTACCAGAACAAATATGGCTGGTTTGTGCTGCCGCGCCTTTCGGTGATGTACAAATTCAGCAAAGAGTGGACGGCGCGTGTCAACGGTGGACTGGGCTATATGACGCCCAATCCGCTAAACTATCTCGATCTGGAACAGGATTTGAATCGTTTGACTTCGGTGTCGGGGCTGAAGCCGGAACGCTCGCACGGGTTGAATGCCGACGTCAATTTCCAGAAACGCATCGGAGATGTGACGATCAACCTGAATCAGGCCTTTTTTGCATCGTTTATCAATTCGCCGGTAGATAGCTTGCCCGGAACTGCCGGTGTAACGCTTTACAATGCGCCCAAAGCTCTGCGTACACTTGGTGCTCAAACTTACATGCGACTGACAGTGGGCGATTGGGAGGTTTATCTCAGTTATGTCTACACGCATGTCAACAAACTCTACAATGCCGAACGCCAGCAACCCATCTGCACGCCACGGCACAACCTGTCGAACACGATGATGTACGAATTGAGTAAAAACTGGAGCGTGGGTCTCGAAAATTCGTTGGTGGCCGGGCAAATCAATCAGGACTACCAACCTACCAGGGCCTACTATATTATGGCCGCCATGTTGAAATATAGTTCGGGCCACCTGACGGCGGTACTCAATGGTGAGAACCTTATGAATGTGCGCCAGAGTCGCTACGAACCTATCTTCGACGGCACCATTGACAACCCGCAGATGCGGCAACTCTGGGCTCCGATTGAAGGTCGCATTCTTAACTTATCGCTGACCTGGAAGCTGTAGCATGATTCTGTTGAGCTGTCCTGGAGGAAGGAAAGAGAACAATGCATTCCATTCTCTTTGTTTTTTTTCTACCTTTGTTTTTCAATACTAAACACAGAAACAATGAGAACAGCCGAAATATTACAATTTCTCACGCAGTTGAGAGATAACAACAGCCGCGAGTGGTTTGCCACGCAGAAGGATTACTGCAAGGAGTTACAAAAAGATTTTGAAAAACTGACGCAGGACGTTATTGAGGGAATTTCCACTTTCGATCCCGAGATAAAGGGGCTGGACGCCAAAAATTGTATTTTTCGCCTTTATCGCGATACCCGTTTTTCGCCTGATAAAACTCCCTACAAATCGCACTTCGGGGCCTACATGGCCGCCAAAGGTGGGCGCAAAAGTCCGCGGGCTGGTTACTATCTGCATCTCGAACCGGGCAATTCGTTTATCAGCGGGGGTATTTATATGCCCGATGCTGTTGTTTTGAAAGCCTTGCGACAGGCGGTTTACGAGAATATCGACGAGTGGCTCGAGATCACGGGAGAACCTTTTGCCTCTGTATTTCCCGACATGTACGGCGAAGACGATAAACTGAAGAAAGTACCGCTCGGTTTCCCGAAAGATTGGCCGCACGGCGAACTGCTCAAGTATAAGCACTATGCTTTCGGTCGAAATATCCCCGACGAATTCTATTCGCAGCAGGAAATCGTCCCGCAACTGATCGAATATTATAAATATCTTCAGCCCCTGCATCGCTTTTTGAATTTTACGGTGGATGAGGTGTTGAATTTGGGGTAGTCGTCCCGTTTTTGCTCTTAATTTTCATAATAACCCTATATTTTTTGATGTTCTATCGGAAAATATAGGGTTGTTTGTTTGTTGAGGGTTGTTTTTTTAGGGGGTGTGAAAATGCAAATTGAAATGTAAAGCTCTGTTTAATTGAAAATTTGATATTATTAGCTTTGTAAAGGCTTGCAGTTGTAACTCAAAGATGCTATTTTTGTAACACAGTTAATTTAGAAGAATTGTACTTAATCCTTATTTGTCATGCTTGTCATGACGAAACAAAAACTACGATATGATTTTAGCATCTTTGGCAGACAGCGCTCAGTATGAAGCTCTGCACCCACTTTTTCATCAGGCATTTGAATATGTAAAACAAAATGATTTAACACAGGCTCCGGCAGGTAAGATAGTTCTTGATGGAGACAAGTTGTTTATTTCAGTTTCCGATATTACCGGTAAAACACCGGAGGCCGCCCGTATCGAAACTCATGAAAAATATATTGATATTCAGCTACCGTTAACGGCTCCTGAAACGATGGGATTCCTTCCTGCCGGTGATTGTAAGAACTCACCTGACGGATACAACGAAACAAAAGATATTACTTTCTTTACAGATAAACCTTCCGCTTATGTGAAAGTGGAACCGGGACAGTTTGTTGCTTTCTTTCCACACGATGGACATGCTCCCTGTATTGGTGAGGGTGCTATCCGTAAATTAGTTATCAAGGTTTTAGTGTAATTCATAATTGGTGATTACCCGACTATTTTAATGTTGAGTTCAAAAAATAAATCCATGCAGAAACTGAAAATCATAGAAAACGATCCATGGCTTGAACCTTATTCTTCCGCTTTGGAGGGCAGGCATCAGCACGCTATTGATAAAGAGATGGAACTAACGGGGGGTAAAATAAATTTGTCTGATTTTGCTACCGGTTATCTCTTTTTCGGCTTGCATCGCACCGAGCAGGGCTGGGTTTTCCGTGAATGGGCTCCTAATGCTACTGCTATTTTTATGGTTGGCGACTTTAATGCTTGGAAACAAAGCCCCGAATATCAGTTGAAGAAAACGAATAATGGCGTTTGGGAACTGCAATTGCCGGCTAAAGCGGTAAAGCATGGAGACCTTTATAAACTCATTGTTCAATGGAACGGAGGTAGCGGGGAACGCATTCCGGCCTGGACGCAACGCGTTGTACAGGATGAGGAAACCAAGGTGTTTAGTGCACAGGTATGGAGCCCTGAATTTCGTTACAAGTTCAAAATAACCGATTTTAAGCCGACAACCGATCCGCTTCTGATATACGAATGTCACATCGGTATGTCGGGAGAAGCCGAAAAGGTTTCAACCTATAACTCTTTCCGCGAAAGTATTTTGCCCCGTATTGCCAAAATGGGATACAACTGTATTCAGATTATGGCTGTGCAGGAACATCCTTATTACGGGTCGTTCGGATATCATGTCTCTAGCTTCTTTGCTGCATCTTCGCGTTTTGGTACTCCCGAAGAACTGAAGGCATTGATAGATGAGGCACATTCCATGGGGATTTGCGTTATTATGGATATTGTCCACTCTCATGCTGTGAAAAATGAAGTGGAGGGTTTGGGCCGTTTTGATGGAACCCCCGATCAATATTTTTATGCAGATGCCAAGAGAGAACATCCGGCATGGGATTCGCTTTGTTTTGATTACGGAAAGAACGAAGTGTTGCATTTTTTACTTTCCAATTGTAAATATTGGCTCGAAGAATACCATTTCGACGGTTTCCGTTTCGATGGAGTTACTTCAATGTTGTATTATAGCCATGGTTTGGGAGAATCTTTTTCAAATTATGCTGACTATTATAACGGCTATCAGGATGACAATGCTATTTGTTATTTAACGCTGGCTAATCGCGTCATTCATCAGGTGAATCCTTTCGCTGTGACTATTGCCGAAGAGATGAGCGGAATGCCGGAACTGGCTGCATCTTTCCATGATGGGGGAATTGGTTTTGACTATCGAATGGCAATGGGTATTCCCGATTTCTGGATCAAAACCATTAAGGAAAAGAAAGATGAAGAATGGAGGCCTGGTCATATTTTCTGGGAATTGACCAACCGTCGTTTTGGTGAGAAAACCGTAAGCTATGCCGAAAGTCACGATCAGGCGCTGGTGGGCGATAAAACCATCATCTTCCGTTTAATCGATTCGGACATGTACTGGCATATGCAAAAAGGAGATACTACCTTTAAGGTCGATCGGGGAATTGCTTTGCATAAAATGATTCGTCTCATTACGGCGACAACGATAAACGGTGCATATCTTAACTTTATGGGTAACGAATTCGGCCATCCGGAGTGGATTGATTTCCCTCGGTCCGGAAATGGTTGGTCTCATAAATATGCCCGCCGTCAGTGGAGCCTTGTCGATAATACAAAATTGATGTATCACTATCTGGGCGATTTTGATAAGGCGATGATAGATCTTATCCGATCGGTTCCCGGATTTAACCTTGCTCCTATTTTTCAGCTTTGGGATAAAAGTAACGATCAGATATTGGCTTATCAAAGAGGTAATCTGTTGTTTGTCTTTAATTTTCATCCAACAAATTCATATACTGATTACGGTATTCTTGTCCAACCGGGCAAATATAAAATTATTCTGGATACTGATTCAAAAGAATTCGGCGGCTTCGGGTTGTCCGATGATACGGTCGAACATTTGTCGTTGTACGATCCCGTTCATGCATCGCATAATAAAGAATGGCTGAAGCTTTATATTCCTGCCCGTTCTGCACTTGTGTTGCAACGGGAGGGCTCTGACCCTGTTATTTCATAGATTAAAATTGCTTGATATGGTGATCAATGAACGGGAAAGCCGTAAGGAGTACCTGATTTCGGTAGCCAAACAGATGATGACGGCTGCCCGAACAGCTCCAAAGGGTAAAGGGTTCGATATTGTTGAAATAGCGCTGGTGGCCGGTGATGAAGAAATTCAGCGGCTTTCGGCTTTGACGCGCCAAAAGGGCGAAGATACCGGACTGAAATTTATGCTACGGGATTCAGAAAATATACTTCAGGCCGATGTGATTGTTTTGATTGGTACCCGTACGCAGGTTCAGGGACTTAATTG
>JAUZOL010000090.1 GCA_030706455.1 Bacteroidota bacterium | reverse complement strand
TGACAAACAAGGTGGTGGAGTAAAATGTGATATCAATTGTTGAAAATAAATTGAAATGAAAATCCGACTGATTCCTGCAATCCTGAGTATGATGTGTGTGACGATGCCCGCAATGGCTAAATCGGCTACTGTAGACGCTAATGCGACTAAAGAAACAAAAGCCCTGTTTGCTAACCTTAAAAAAATAGCAGGCAAAGGTTTTATGTTCGGACATCAGGACGATGCTTTGTATGGAGTCGGTTGGAAATATGATGCCGGACGCTCGGATGTGAAGAGTGTGTCCGGAGATTATCCTGCCGTGTTTGGTTGGGAATTGGGCAATATTGAACTTGGACGTTCGCATTCTCTTGATTCGGTATGCTTTGATACAATGCGCCTTCGGATTAAGGAGGTTTATAAACGGGGAGGCGTTAATACAATTAGTTGGCACGTCAATAATCCGCTGGGAGGAAATGCCTGGAATTGCAATACGACAGAAGCTGTGAAAAGCGTTTTGCCCGGAGGCTCGAAAAACGATTTGTTTCAACAATGGCTAAATCGTCTGGCAGTCTTTCTGAAGAGCCTTAAAGATGATAACGGAACCTCTATCCCTGTTTTGTTGCGTCCTTATCATGAGCATACGGGAGCCTGGTTTTGGTGGGGAAGCAAACAGTGTACCGTACAGGAATATACTGCTCTCTGGAAGTATACGGTAAACTATCTGATTAAGACGAAGAGGCTTCATAACTTACTTTTCATCTACTCTCCGGCTTCAACATCGGATGCTGAGCATTATTTTGAGCGTTATCCGGGAGACAATATGGTGGATATTTTGGGAGTTGATATTTACCATTATGGAGGAGAGCCAGCAAGAGACAAATTTATTGATGAAGTACACAATACATTGAATTTTATAACAGCTGCCGCAGCTGCAAAGAATAAGGTAGCGGTTTTAAGTGAAACAGGTATAGAGTCACTACCACTAAAAGACTGGTGGACAAATGTGATTTACAAAGCTGTATCCGGAAATCCTATTGCATATATTCTGGTTTGGAGAAATGCATGCGATAAACCCGGTCACTTTTATGCACCTTATCCCAGTCAGGCAAGTGCGGATGATTTTATCCTTTTCAAAAACAAAGAGAATGTGTTTTTTGAAAGCAAGCTGCCATCTATGTATAAGTAAGTTGATATAATAGGACCCATCTAATCAAATAACACAATAAAACGAACCATTAAACATGAGCGAATTTCAAGATTCTTTGAACCACCTAAAGCAACAATACGAGTCTTTGTTGTCGGGCAAAAACGAACCAATTGGTCATTATGGATTATTACAACGTTATAAAAATCCGGTTTTAACGGCCGATCATACTCCCATCACGTGGCGCTACGACCTTAATCCTGCCACTAATCCGTTTTTAATGGAACGGATTATGATGAATGGCGTGTTTAATGCCGGAGCCATTAAATGGAATGGCAAGTATATTGTGGTGGCTCGAGTTGAAGGAGCTGACCGCAAATCTTTTTTTGCAATAGCCGAAAGTCCTAATGGCGTGGATAATTTCCGCTTCTGGGAACGACCAGTAACAATGCCTGAGACAGAAGAACCGGATACGAATATTTATGATATGCGTTTGACGGCTCATGAGGATGGCTGGATTTATGGCGTGTTCTGTAGCGAACGAAAAGATCCGAACGCTCCTGCCGGCGATCTTTCTTCTGCCGTAGCTGCTGCCGCAATTGCCCGCACAAAAGATTTCGAGACATGGGAACGTCTGCCCGATCTAAAATCGAAAAGCCAGCAACGCAATGTGGTGTTACATCCTGAATTTGTGAATGGTAAATATGCATTTTATACCCGTCCGCAGGATGGTTTTATTGATGCCGGAAGCGGAGGCGGAATCGGTTGGGGACTGGTAGACGATATAGAACATGCCGAAGTTAAGGAAGAAGCTATTATCGATCATCGTTACTATCATACCATCAAAGAACTTAAAAATGGGGAAGGTCCGCATCCGATCAAAACAGCTAAAGGATGGCTTCATTTGGCGCACGGCGTAAGAGGTTGTGCTGCCGGTTTGCGCTATGTTCTATACATGTATATGACCGATCTGGAAGACCCGACCAAACTGATCGCATCTCCGGGTGGTTATTTTATGGCTCCCGAAGGAGAGGAACGTGTGGGGGATGTGTCAAATGTTTTGTTCTCAAATGGTTGGATTGCCGACGAAGACGGAACCGTATTTATCTACTATGCTTCCTCAGACACGAGATTGCATGTGGCTGTTTCTACCGTTGACAGGCTGGTAGACTATTGCTTGAATACGCCGGTTGACGGGCTTCGTTCCGCGACTTCCGTAGAAACAATAAATAAATTGATTGATAACAATAGAATTTTAGATTGATTGGTGAACGGACATTCTCTGTACATGGGCTAACAACCCGTGTATGGAGCGTGTAACTTTCAATGAGGATTCCATTTGTCATTTAGAATCAAAATTATTCGCAAATGAAAATACACACTAAACTTTTATGGTCAGTGCTGTTTTTACTGGCACTGTATCCCTTGCAGGCACAAAAATTTCAGGGATTGGCAAAAACACCTCCTATGGGATGGAACAGCTGGAATAAATTTGCTTGTGATGTGAGCGAAAAAATGATTCGGGAAGAGGCAGATGCTATGGCTACTTCTGGATTGAAGGAGGCCGGTTATCAATATATTGTGATTGACGATTGCTGGCAGGTGAGCAGGGATAGTCTTGGCTTTATCGTTCCCGACCCACAACGTTTTCCATCCGGAATTAAAGCCTTGGCGGACTATGTTCATTCTAAAGGCTTAAAATTCGGCATCTACTCTTGTGCCGGAGATAAAACCTGTGCCGGTCGTCCTGCCGGTCGGGGACATGAGTATCAGGATGCTTTGATGTATGCAAAATGGGGTGTCGACTATCTGAAATACGACTGGTGCAACACCGGCAAAATGAATGCAGAAGAGGCTTATTCAACCATGCGAGATGCTCTTTTTGCCGCGGGAAGACCAATTGTTTTCAGTTTGTGCGAATGGGGCAACAACAAGCCCTGGCTGTGGGGTGCAGCGGTTGGACATTTGTGGCGTACAACCGGAGATATTTATAATTGTTTCGACTGCAAAAAAAATAATGGTAACTGGTTTGCAAATGGTGTGCTTCAAATACTTGATATGCAAAATGGATTACGTAAATTTGCGGGGCCTGATCACTGGAACGATCCCGATATGCTCGAAGTTGGCAATGGAATGCCGGCAAATGAAGACAGGGCTCACTTTACCATGTGGTGTATGCTGGCGGCTCCTTTGATTGCCGGTAACGACTTGCGCAATATGTCTCCTGAAACCAAGGCAATACTCACAAACAAAGAGGCGATAGCCATCAATCAGGACACACTTGGTATTCAGGGATTCAAATTTGCTTCGAAGGATAGTGTGGAAACCTGGATGAAGCCACTTTGCGGAGGTAAATGGGCTGTTTGTGTGCTGAACCGTTCTAAAGCATCCCGTTCGGTTGACCTTGACTGGAAATCCATGTCCGTGACGGACTCTCTTAGCCAGCGTGAATTCAATACATCTAAAGAGATATTCAAAATAAAAGATATTTGGCAAAACAAAGAAGGTGGTGATACCCGCAAACCGTTAAAAGCGGTGATACCGGCTCACGATGTTTTGTGCCTGAAATTGTACAGAAAAGAATAACCTTAGAGAGATTCCCTGTTGGAACCTCTTTCATATAAACCTTTACCATGATCAAACTGAAAGAAAAAATCGGCTATGGCTTTGGAGATGCAGCCTCCTCTATGTTCTGGAAAATATTCGGAATGTACTCTTTGTTTTTTTATACCGATGTGTTTGGTATAACAGCAAAAGCAGCGGGAACCATGTTTTTGGTTGCACGTCTGTGGGATTCATTTTTTGATGTCTTTGTAGGTATAAAAGCCGACCGAACGAAATCCCGTTGGGGGAAATATCGTCCTTTCTTATTGTGGTTTGCCATCCCTTTTGCAGTGATGGGAATGATTACATTCTTTGCTCCTGATTTCGGGCAAACTGCCAAGCTGATTTACGCTTATGTTACCTATTCATTGATGATGATTGTTTATTCGCTCATCAATGTGCCTTATGCTTCGTTGCTTGGCGCTATATCAGCTGATCCTACCGAAAGAAATTCTCTCTCGTCCTACCGTATGTCGTTCGCGTTTATCGGAAGTTTCGTGACGTTTATGCTGTTGCAGCCGATGATCGATTTCTTTGCGAAAACGTTTAACCCACAAAGCCTCGAAAATGCAAAACATGCAGTGGATGCTACCGTTAGCACTTCGCCTGTCGGCTGGGTAATGGGTGTAGGTGCAATTGGTGCTATCTGTGTTGTTTTATTCCTTCTTTGTTTCAGCTGGACAAAAGAACGTGTAGTACAAATCGAAAGCGAAGAACATGTTTCCATCAAACAGGATTTGAAAAATTTGTTCCATAATTCTCCATGGTGGATTTTGGTTGGGACAGGACTTGCAGCTTTGTTGTTCAATGCAATACGAGATAGTGTCGCTATTTACTTCTTTAGAGATTATGTAAAAATGAACTACCGTGTTGAGGCTACCGGATGGGATATGACTACCATTTATTTCTTAGTTGGTCAGGCCGCTAATCTCTTAGGTGTAATGGTAGCGCCATCTCTCTCGGCAAAATATGGGAAAAAGAGGACGTATATGATCTCTATTTTGCTGGCAGGTATCTTTAGTGTCGGATTCTACTTTATACCTAATAGTATAGGACTTATCCTGACGTTCCAGTTTATTATTTCCATGTTTGCCGGTTATGTTTTGCCATTGCTATGGTCAATGTTTGCCGATATTGTCGATCATCAGGAATTGCTTACCGGGCGTCGTGCAACCGGCTTGATATTCTCTTCCTCGTCGATGTCCCAAAAGTTGGGTTGGGCTTTAGGATCAGCTCTTGGCGGATGGATTCTGGCTATGTTTAATTACGTTCCGAATGCAGCACAACAAAGCAGTCAGACCATTTTTGGAGAGCATATTATGATTAGTCTTATTCCCTCTATTTGTTGTGTGCTGGCATTTGTAGGAATGTTGTTTTATCCTCTTTCCGACAAAAAAGTGAAAGAAAATGCTGAATTGCTTAATCAGAAAAGAGGTCTTTCTGCAGAAAAATAAAATCGATGGAAGAAATTGCCAAACAAGAATTTGTTGACGAGTTGTGCCTGAATATCCTGCCGTTTTGGATAAACAACGTTATCGATGCTGATAACGGAGGTTTTGTCGGCCGGATTTCAGGAAATGGAGATAAACATGCAGATGCCCCGAAAGGAGCCATTCTGAATGCCCGTATTTTATGGACATTCTCGGCGGCCTACCGTTTGTTCAACAAACCAGAATATCAGGAAACAGCTACGCGTGCAAAAGAATATCTGTTGACTTATTTCTGGGACAATGAGCAGGGAGGCATTTTTTGGCAATTGGCTGCCGATGGTACTCCGTTGGATAAAAAGAAACAAATATATGCTCAGGGCTTTGCTATTTACGGACTAAGCGAATATGCCCGAGCTACCGGCGATAGCGATGCTTTGGAAAAAGCTGTCGAATTATATCAGCTTATTGAGAAGTATAGTTTTGATCAGAAGCTGAACGGTTATCAGGAAGCATTTAAAGGCGACTGGGGTGAGATTTCAGATATGCGTTTGAGCGATAAAGATGCAAATGAGAAAAAAACCATGAATACTCATTTGCATATTTTGGAGCCATATACCAATCTTTACCGGATTTGGCCTACTGCCGAACTGAAAAACAGTTTGCGGAATCTGATCGAACTATTTTTGGACAAAATACTGGCACCTTCCGGTCATTTACAACTCTTTTTTGACGAACAGTGGCATAACAAACAAAATATTTTTTCTTACGGTCACGATATCGAAGCATCCTGGTTGCTTTATGAAGCAGCGGTGGTTCTTGGAGAAACAGATTTGACGGACAGGGTTATTGCTGTTATACCGGCTATTGTGAAAGCTGCGTCGGAAGGACTTCAGCCGGATGGGAGCCTTATATATGAAAAGAACCTGGCAACGGGACATGTCGATTCTGATCGTCACTGGTGGGTGCAGGCCGAAGCTGTTGTGGGCTTCTGGTACGCCTATCGACTGTACGGCAGAGAGGAATATCTCGAAAAAGCGAAGGATTGCTGGAATTACATAAAAAACAATCTGGTTGATAGGAACAACGGCGAGTGGTATTGGAGTATAAAAGCGGATGGAAGCATTAATACTTCGGATGATAAAGCTGGTTTCTGGAAGTGTCCGTATCACAATGGACGGATGTGCATGGAAATGATTGAGGCCTTGTGAGGTTTTAGGATTACGTGTGATAAATTTTTTACGGGCGGGTTTTGCGTATAACGTCTGGCGTTTTTAACAATACACAAAAAACTTTCAATTTTTGATGAAAATGGTATTGTTCGCCATAAGTTTTTTGTAATTTTGTCACACATCCTTCTGTTTTAGGAACAGATGTTCATATTAACCTTTAATTAAGTAATATACGCCATATTTGCGCGTTAATATTACTCATTCTCTTCGAAACGGAACAAAAATGAGCCAAAAAGGAATCTTAGTTCACAACGCTAAAATTTTTACCGAAAAAAATACCTTCAGAGGATCCCTTCGGATTGAAGGTGAGTTTATTGCAGAAATATTTAAGGGAGAAGTGCCCGAAAGCATTTTGCAAAACAATACTGTAATAGATGCTTCAGATTTATGGCTGCTGCCTGGTGTAATTGATACTCATGTACATTTCAGGGAGCCGGGGCTGACTCAGAAAGCTGATTTATACACAGAATCCAAAGCGGCTGTAGCCGGTGGTGTTACTTCATTTTTCGATATGCCCAATACGGTGCCTCAAACAACAACTTTGGCATTGTGGGACGAAAAGAACCGATTGGCTTCGGAAAAATCTCTGGCTAACTACGCCTTTTATCTTGGCGCTACCAACGAAAATAGAGAGCAAATTAAAAATGCAGATCCAAAGCGTATACCGGGTGTTAAAGTCTTTCTCGGGGCTTCAACCGGTAATATGCAGGTGGATGATAAAGAACTTTTGCAGTGGTTGTTTGCGGAATCACCGTTGATGTTGATGGCTCATTGCGAAGATATGGGCACTATTCAGCGCAATATTGATACATACAAAGCCCAGTTTGGCGAAAATATTCCAATTCCGAACCACCATCTTATCCGTTCCGGCGAAGCATGCTACAAGTCGACAGCTGCAGCTGTGGAGATGGCTTTGAAATACAAGACCCGTCTGCATATAGCGCATGTAAGCACAGCACATGAACTGGCATTGTTTGAGGCAAAGCCATTAGCCGAAAAACAGATTACTGCCGAAGGTTGTGTGCATTATTTTTGGTTTGATAATCGTGATTACGAAACACGGGGAGCCCGGGTTAAGTGTAATCCTGCTATAAAAACAGAAGCTGATAAAAAAGCACTCATTCAGGCGCTTACGACTAATAAGCTGGATACTGTTGCGACAGACCATGCACCTCATTTGCTGTCCGATAAAGAAGGCGGTTGTTTGCAGGCTGCTTCGGGTATTCCCTTGATTCAGCATTCATTGCCTGCTATGCTCGAAATGGCTCGAAATGGCTATTTTACAGTCGAAAAAGCACTTGAAAAGATGTGCTATGCACCGGCAAATTTATTTAAGATACAAAAAAGAGGATTTGTCCGTAAAGGTTATTATGCCGATCTGGTATTGGTAAATCCCAATTATCCCTGGACAGTAGATTCTGGGAATGTTCTTTCAAAATGCGGATGGTCTCCTTTCGAAGGTCAGGAGTTTCATGCCCGCATTACACACACGTTTGTAAATGGAAAGCTAGTATACAACAACGGGGATTTCGATGAATCCCATAAAGGAAAAGAATTGCTATTCAATGGTTGAAACAAGCTGCATTCGATTAATTAATACGCCTGTAGGAACCTTGCGCATTAAGGGCAATGCCGAGGCTGTAACGGCTGTGGAGTTCGACGATAAGCATGAATATTATGTGGAAGGCGAACTAACCAAACCGGTGGAAATGTGCATACATCAATTGCACGAGTATTTTCGGGGAACTCTGACCGCATTTTCAGTGCCTGTTCAGATGGAAGGTACAAAATTTCAGCAAAAGGTTTGGGATTCACTGAAGGATATTCCTTTCGCAGAACAGGTTAGTTACGGAAAAATAGCTGAAGAGATTGGCACTCCAAATGGTCAGAGAGCTGTTGGAAATGCGAATAACCACAATCCGATAGCCATAGTCGTTCCCTGCCACCGTGTGATAGGAGCAGACGGGAAGTTGGTCGGTTATGCCGGTGGCATATGGCGCAAAGCCTGGCTGCTGGAGCACGAAGCTAAAATCGCAGGAAAAGAATCTCTTTCTCTGTTGTAATAAAAAAACAAACGGGAGGCATAAAATCTATCATTTTATGCCTCCCGTTTGTTTCTGTGTACTCCCGTCTTTATTCTTTCTCAACCCTGACTGAGGCATAATAATTGTCATAGTTATAATTCACTGATCCGGGATACGGAAGAAGTTCGAGCAAGGTTACTTTATACCCTTGCGAAGATATTGCTTTGGGTTCTAATGTCGTATTCAACGTCAATATACTTGGGCTTCCATTAACAAACAACGTAAAAGTGACGGTTCCGTTTCCTGCCCATACACACATGGCGTTGATGGGGCAACGCGAATCCGACACCGCGTCCATCCGTAACCTCACGTAGCCGGTTTTGTCCTGCAAAGTCTCCTTTATACGAATAGTGACAGTCTGCCCGGACACAATTGTTTTGCTAAATGTTGTATCGGCATCATTGCTACACGCTGTAAATACCAGGGCAGTTAGTAATAGCCATATTGATATCTTCAGATTTTTTCGCATTGCATAATGGGTTTTCTATTGTCAGATTTTTCTTTCTGTATATTTCGTGTGCAATAGGCGATGCGACTTTTCGCCTAATGGTTCGAGCAGAAACTCTTTGTAAAGATAATGAATTTCAGGGTTTTCGTGCGATTTTCGTATTCCTTTGTGAGCGTCTTCATAATAAATTGATTCTGCGCGTTTCTTACGAATCTCGGTGTTGGTAGGAATGGGTTGGCCTCCACCTCCCAAGCATCCACCCGGACACGTCATCACTTCGATAAACGTATAAGGTGATGTGCCGTTCTCAATCTCGTCAAGTAGTTTTCGTGCATTTTTCAACGTGTGGGCTACGGCCACTTTAATTTTTGTTCCGTCAAGATCTACTTCGGCTTCTTTTATTCCATTCAATCCACGAACAGCATTAAAATCGATGTTGGCCAGTGTTTTTCCGGTGTAAACTTCGTAAGCCGTTCGCAGAGCAGCTTCCATCACGCCTCCGGTTGTCCCGAATATAACCGCAGCTCCGGTTGATTCTCCCAGTGGACTGTCAAAATTTTCTTCAGGAAGATGAGCAAAATCGATACCTGTCTCCTTGAACATTCGTGCTAATTCGCGGGTGGTAAGTACATGATCCACATCGAAAAAATGATCCGAGTCCGATAAATCCATTTTGGATTGCCAGTAATGAAAAGCGCTGTCCATCTCGGGGCGGCGAGCCTCAAATTTTTTGGCCGTGCAAGGCATCACCGATACCACGACAATGTTCCGGGGATCGAGGCCTGTCTTTTCGGCATAATATGTTTTGGCTACTGCTCCGAACATTTGTTGGGGTGATTTGCAGGTAGAAAGGTGAGGCAGTGATTTGGGATAAAAGTGCTCGATAAATTTGATCCATCCTGGCGAACAGGATGTTATCATTGGCAATACACCTCCGGTTTTAATCCGTTTAATCAGCTCGTTTCCTTCTTCAATAATTGTAAGGTCGGCAGCAAAATTGGTGTCGAATACCTTTGAAAATCCCAGTTTACGAAGTCCGGCAACCATTTGACCCGTGACGAGGCTACCGTAAGGCATTCCCATGGCTTCTCCAATTCCAACCCGGATGGCAGGTGCTGTTTGTACTAAAATTATTTTCTCGGGATTATGCAAATCTTTCCACACATCATCAATAGAGCTTTTCTCGGTGATGGCTCCTGTGGGGCAAACCAGCGCACATTGCCCGCAGTTTGTACAAGCAACTACGCCCAGCCCCAAATCCATAAAAGTTGCCACTTTACTATTTGATCCACGTCCTGAAAAATCAATGGCCTGTACGGATTGAACTTCGCGGCATATCGCGATACAACGACCGCATAGGATGCATTTTTCGGGGTCACGAACTAACGAAGCGGATGTTTCGTCTTTCGGTAAAAATTCTTTACGCGTACGACCAAAACGCATGCCGTGCATTCCCAGATCAAATGTCAGTTGTTGCAATTCGCAATTTTCATTACGATCGCAAATCAGGCAATCCTGAGGATGGTTGGCTAAGAGCAGTTCCAGATTCATGCGCCGGGCATTCATTACCCGCTGGCTGTTCGTGACGATTTCCATCCCTTCGGTTATCTGTGTAATGCACGATCTGAGCAACGAGCGCGCCCCTTTTACTTCAACAACACAAATGCCGCAGGATGCATTGCTGGAGACATCTTTCAGATAACAAAGCGAAGGAATATCAATTCCTGCAATTGCGCAGGCATCCATGATGGTTAATCCATCCTGTACGTCAATTGTCTGACCGTTTATCGTGATTTGCATAATCGTGAGATTTCAAGATTTCAAAAATCCGCTTACTGCTTTATTGTTTGGCATCCTCGCATTTAATGTCGCAACGCAGGCAACGGTTTGCTTCGTTGTGTGCTTGTTCGCCGGTGAGACCGGAGGCCACTTCGTGGAAATTGCCGGTTCGTTCTTTTACAGAAAGCCTTACCGGTTTGTTTTTGGACGATGGTTTCGGGTTCATCGGTATAATATTGCGATAGTCAAAGCGACGGAATAACTTGTAAAAACGTCGTTCATTCATTAAGTCAAAATCGATGGTTTTGGCGGCTTTTTTCGCCATTCCCATTGCTTCGGCAGCCGTGGAAGGTCCCGTCACGGCATCACCTCCGGCATACACTTTCGGACGGGAGGTGTGGAATGAGAACTGGTCGGCAATCACTCTCCCGTCTTTTGTCGTGGAGAGTAACTCAGAGGATAATGATGTTGTATCCACCCGTTCTCCAACGGCAAGAATGATGGAGTCGCAAGGGATCTCTTCATATTTGCCCGTCGGTAGTGGCTTCCGCCTGCCTGAAGTATCAATGTGTCCAATACTCATCAGTTCAACTTTCAGCGCTTTTGCGCGATTGTTTTTGTCGGTGATGATTTCGTGAGGAGCCGCCAGAAAGCGGTAAGTGATATGTTCTGCTTCCGACTCCATGATTTCGTCTTTGTTGGCCGGCATATCGTCTTTTTCGCGCCGGTAGACCACAGTCACTTCTTTCCCAAGTCGCCAAATGCTGCGAGCTGCATCGATGGCAACATTGCCTGCGCCGATAATGACGACGTGTTGCCCGAGCTTTGGTGTTCTGCCCAAAGCGAGCTCTTTCAGTACTTCCGTTCCGGCAAATACGCCTTTCGCATGTTCTCCGGGAATGTTCAGATCAATGTCTTTCCATGCTCCAATGGCAAGATATATTGCATCGTTTTCATTGTCCAGATCTGATAACCGGATGTCCGTCCCAAGCCTGGTATTAAAGACAAACTGGACTCCCAGTCTTTTGATAAACTGAACTTCTTTCTGAAGGACAGACTTTGGTAAACGATATTGAGGTATGCCAAATCGGACTACGCCACCGGCTTCTGAAAGAGCATCGTAAATAGTTACGGAATGCCCCAGCCGTACAAGATAGTATGCTGCTGTCAATCCTGCCGGCCCGGCTCCAATAATCGCGATTTTCTTTCCTGTAGAAGGCAGTTTTTCTTTGATCAGTTTTTTGTATATCTCATTTTCTTTTCCAAGTTTATACATCGTATCGGCCAGATAGCGGTGAATTTCTCCCTGCGAAACCGGTTCGTCGATCATTTCGCGGCGGCAGCGCATCTGGCAGTGGAAATGGCAAATGCGTCCGATGGTTCCCGGAATAGGATTGTCGCGCAAGGTTAGCTCAAACGCCTCTTCTATCCGGCCTTCTTTCATCAGTTCAATATAGCCGGGGATGTTCATGTGGAGCGGACAACTGTTTTCGCACAAAGCCATATAAAGTGCATCACAGGCTCCGGCGTGACAACGTTTCTCACGGATATGTTCTTCGTATTCGTTGCGGAAGTATTTCAGCGTTGTTAAAATAGGATTGGGCGCAGTTTGTCCTAAGGCACAGATGGATGTATCCCTTATGGTTTGGCTTAGCTGTTCCAGTAACGTGAGATCTTCATGAGTACCTTCTCCTTTTGTGATCTTCGTGAGAATAGCCAGTGCCTGTGCTAAACCTTCACGACAGGGCGTGCATTTTCCACACGATTCGGCTGAGTTGAATTCCAGAAAATAGCGAGCTACATCCACCATGCAATTGTCCT
>JAUZOL010000009.1 GCA_030706455.1 Bacteroidota bacterium | reverse complement strand
CTCTGGACAAAAGATTATCAAGAAATTTATCGGTATATGGTTGCGGGAATTCGGTCATCAGGAAAGCGGTTACAAAGTCAGGAGCCACCTTTTCGCGGCGCATGTTATAGCGAAGATAATCGTACACTCCGGCTTTTTGGTAGCCATAGTATTTTTCCCCGAGATAGTTATCAATGCTCAGCGAAATAATGTTCTCATCGACTACCAGCGATTGATTGAACATGGATACGTGCAGGTAGAGTTGCGGAATTTTCTTTTCAGGGAGAAAATAGTGAATGCGTTTGAAGGCATCCGTCACTTTGTTCTGAATATCAGAAATATCGGCATATTGCCTGATCGATTCACGGAATACACCTCTCACGACCGTATCTTTCAGAAACATTTTTGCCAGGGTGAGCATTTGAGCATTGTCACCCTTATTGAGTTGCATGATTTTGCTGAAATAAAGATCAACGTAGGCCGATCCGTATTTTTGAGTCAGGCTCTGAAGGGCTTCTTTCACGTGAGCAGTGTCCTGTGCATACAGATCCTTATCAAACCGGTGGATTGGGACGTTGAGAGAAATTTTATTGACATCTACGTCGAACCGTCCATGGTGTTTGCACCCGGTAAGTACTAATATTGCACAAATAATGGGAATCAATAATTTATAACGATGCATGATATAGTGAACTTTTAATCGGTTAAGTGTTTGTTTTTATGGAAGTGCCACTTCCGCGATAACAGGGTAGTGGTCTGAATATTTTACATGAGCCACTCGTGATGAGATAGGGTGAAATGAAGGATCCACCATAATGTAATCGATACGAAAAGGAAACAGCTTGTGACTGTAGGTGTTGCCATATCCCGTTCCCACAGAGGCATACGTATCAATCAGATCTTTCTTGATTTTAGTGTAGGTATATGATACCGGCACGTCATTGAAATCACCGCAAACAACAACAGGGAAGGGCGATTCAGCGATTGTTTTTGCTACGATATCGGCTTGTTTTGCCCGGACATTATAGGCTTCGTTCATCTTGGAAGAGAACTTTAATACCACATCGCGGAACAGGTGTGAATTGAAGTCTCCCACAAGATCTTCATAGTGCTTACGTTCGTCCATCGTAAATTTATACGACTCCATGTGGTGGTTGAAAATTCGTATCGTCTTCGAATTCACCGTTATGTCCGCATAAATTGTCATGTAGTAGCCTTTCGAAAACTGGCAAATTCCTTTGTAATCAATGGGGTATTTTGAAAAGATGGCAAGTCCCTCTCCAAAAGTCTCTTCCGAAACAGAATAATGAATGAAATGATAAGGGTATTTATGGAGTCCTTTCAGTACATTTTTTTCGGTGGTTTTTCCTGATTTGTTGTAAACATAAAACTCCTGGAAGCAAACAACATCGGGATTTTTTCGGTTTACAAAGCTAAGCAGACTGTCCATAGTACTCTTTTTGGATGCAGAGAACTGGCGGAAAGCATCAATATTGTAGGTCATTACCTTCAGTCTGGAGGCTTCTTCATTTACCGAAGGCCTTATCAGGTGAATCGGGAAAGTATTGCAGATGTTGTTGATGCAAAGAAAACTGGCTACTAAGGAGATGAAAAGGGCTTTCCACTTTCTGCAAAACAGCCAAAAGAGCATGAAAGCAAAGTTAACAGCCAGAATAAAAGGGAAAAAGAGTCCGAAGTAGGCGAATACCAGCCAGTGAGCGGGACTCACCATAGTAGTCAGCTTGCCCAGCAACATGGCGGCGGCAGCAATGACGTTAAGCGTAACAAGTAATATTTTGATGCTTTGTCTCATGAAATCGGCAATTGTTCATACGTGGAATCGTTGGAGTAGGATAATCCGAAATTTAATTAATAACTCACTTCTATTTCCACATCCTCACATTAGCTTCGCTGAACGTTGTTTCCAACATTTTCAAATTGTTATTTGTTACTGCGGTCGAATAGTGTCTTCTTTTCGTCGCCGGAGAGACTACTGTACCCTGAACGTTTTATCTTATCGAGAATACGGTTCAACTCAGCATCGTTGTCACGTTTTTCTGTCCGGTATTCTTTATCGGTTTTGGGGCGGGTGCCTGTTACTTTGAATTTGCGTGGTTTCCGTTCGAACAGAGAAATTATTTTGTCTATAAAAAGATTGAACTGTCGTGTGATATCTTTGCCGGCTCTCATTCTTTTTGCAAACCCAAAACCGAGCAATGCGCCTCCTATATGAGCCAGTTCTCCACCGGCATTATTTCCAGTAACACTCAGTAAACTAATAATAAAAGTGATTATGGCGATGTATTTCAGCTTTATTCTACCCAGTAGAAACAAAGATACAACGTAATCAGGAGAATATGTAGCCACAGCAACGATAATTGCCATAATAGAAGCGGAGGCTCCCAATAAAAGAGTACTATCCTTTACCAGAGTAAAATACGGGAACAAATTGAATGCTGCTATGTACACAATAGCGCCGGCAATTCCTCCGAAGATATAAACGCCAAACAATTGTTTAGGAGAAAAACACAAAAGAAACAGCTGGCCAAATCCGAACAGACACAACATATTAAACAGGATATGCAGGATATCCGTATGCAAAAACATGTAGGTAATGACAGTCCAGGGACGAATGGCAAGCGCGTTCAGGTTTGACGGCAATTCGAGAAACGACAACCATACAGGTGCTTCAACTGCGCACAATTTCAATATGATAAGTGCCAACTGTACAACAATGAAAGTACCTACATTGACGTAAATCAGCTTTTTCAGCATGGTAGCCTGCTGAAAGGAACGGTTAAAATCGTTTAGCAGTGACATGATTAGAAAAAATTACTTCTGTTTCGTGCCGACCGTTTCCACACCAGAATCAGTATCAGGCCAAATAAGGCACCTCCCAGGTGGGCAAAGTGAGCAACATTATCGCCCGAAAAACTGGCAACGCCCATAAATAGCTCAATAAGTGCATATACAGGGACAAAATACTTTGCTTTGATGGGTATAGGAAGGAAGAGCAACATCATTTTTGCATCGGGGAAGACCATGGCGAAAGCCAGCAGTATACCAAAAATAGCTCCTGAAGCTCCTACTGTTAACGGTTCTATGCCGCCAAAAGTGATATTGGTGGCAAAACTACCAATTTGGGGGTAAATGCTGAGACTCCACATCACTTCCTGAGTGAGTGCCGCTCCTATTCCTGTAAAAATGTAAAAGAACAAAAAGCGCTTGCTACCCCAAACCTGTTCCAGGACCGGACCGAACATGAACAGACCGAACATGTTAAAAAAGATATGATCAAACGATGCATGTTGGAACATGTAGGTGAGTAGCTGGTATACATGAAAATCTTTCGATTGCCAGTAATGGAGCCCCAATGCCGTGTTTACATCGATGTTTGCGGCGCCCGGAAGCACTACGCTGGCGAGCCAAAACAAGAAATTTATGACCAGTAAATTGAGAATTACCGGTGGAAATGAAGGCGAAATGGACGATTTATAGTCTGTCATAATAGAAAATTTGGAACAAAAATAGAGAAAAATGAGCCCTTTTTATGCTTTTAAACATGTTTTTTGGATAAACTCAATCTTTTTTTGTAAAAAAAAGGTTGTTGAGTTGTTTTGTTAAGGGAATGTTTTATCTTTGCAAACAATATTTGGGATTTGACCCGCTGTTTTCTAACCATTTTAAAACTACAAGTATGAATAAAGGTGAATTAGTTAATGCTATTGCTGCTGAAGCCGGCTTAACAAAAGCTGATGCTAAAAAAGCATTGGATGCAACTGTTGGCGCTATTACCGCTGCTTTAAAAGGTGGTGACAAAGTTAGCCTGGTAGGTTTTGGAACTTTCTCTATTGTTCAAAAGGAAGCTCGCAAGGGAATCAATCCTGCTACTAAAAAACCTATTGACATTGCAGCTAAAAAAGTTGCTAAATTCAAAGCCGGTGCTGAATTGGCTGAAGCAGTTCAATAGTCTTTACCGAAAACTTACAATAGAGGCTGGCCGATATGTATCGGACAGCCTTTATTTTTTTCAGTTACCTGCCTTATTCAACAAGTAAAAATGGTGTCATTTAGTGAAAGAACGCATCCAGTTTTCGCACTGAATCACTCATGCAGAACACGATAACGTGGTCATTCGCCTGAATGGTGGTATTCCCGTTTACGGTAATCCCTTTGCCGTCACGGATAAGTCCGCCTATATTCACATTATTTGGTAAATCAAGATCTTTTACGCTGCTTTGAGTCACTTTCGATCCTTCTTTAACAATAAATTCCATTACGACAGCTTCCACGTTCGTCAGGCATTTCACATTCGAAATATTGGCATTCAGTGTCAGTTGGTATATGTGACTTGCAGTGAGCAACTTTTTGTTGAGAATAGCGCCAATGTCCAGACTTTCAGACATAGGAATGTATTCGATATTCTCAATTTCCGCGATCGTTTTTTTGATGCCGAAACGTTTAGCAACCGAACAAGCCAGAATATTTGTCTCCGAATTGTCGGTTAGTGCGACAAAAGCATCCATATCTTCAATGTCTTCTTCCTTCAATAGTTCGACATCGCGGCCATCACCATTGATTACCAATATGTTGTTCAGTCTTTCGCCGAGCACGTGGCTTTTGTCTTTGTCAATCTCTATCAGTTTTACGCGCATGTGGTCCGGTAGTTGAGCTGCTGTACATTCAGCGATGCGACTTCCTCCCATTATCATGATATTCTGAACCTCATATTCCACTTTTCCTGCCTGTTTGCGTACAAATTCGAGTTCTGTGGGCGAGGTGATGAAGTAAACCAAATCGTTAGGCAGAACCTGATCGCTACCTTTCGGGATAATAGTTTGATCCGGGCGTTTGATGGCAACCACGCGGTAGTGCGCATGATCGAAATATCCGGACGAAAACTGTTTGTTGACAATCTCGGCATTCGAGCGTACCTTGATTCCAACCAGCAACATAGTGCCGTTTTCAAAGGCCATGTATTCGCGAAGCCAGGTTGCTTTCAGAGCGTTAATAATCTCTGCGGCTGCCAGATGCTCGGGATAAATCATAGAGCTGATTCCGAGTTTATGGAAAAAATCTTTGTTTTCCGGCAGCAAATATTCGCTGTTGTCAATACGCGACAATGTCTTTTTTGCACCCAGTTCGGAGGCTAACACGCAAGCCGTTATATTTTCCGTTTCGGAAGGAGTAACAGCAACAAAAAGATCCGCGTTTTCTACTCCGCTTTCTTTCAAACTAGCAATTGAAATGGCTTTACCCGCTACGGTTTTAATATTTAATGCGGTTTTAAGTTGCTTCAGTTTTGCTTCATTGGCATCCAGTACCGTTATGTCCTGACTCTCTTGCGAGAGAATCTTGGAGAGATGGGAGCCGGTTTCTCCAGCCCCTGCAATGACTATTTTCATAGCGTAATGTGGTTTGAATGTCGGAGTTTACATCTAAGCATCTTTCCCTTTCAACGAGAGATATGGAAAATGTAGCGCCGAATCAATGGTTATTTTGGTTAGGTATTGTCTGCAAAGTTACTCATTTTCCACGCTTAATGCAAAATCGATAAGCGAATGGTATTCGAAATCGGCAAGTGTAGCATAAGCAGGACTTTCTTTTTTTATTAGCACTGTAGTCATGCCCAGTCGGTTGCCAAATTCGATATCGCTTTTACTATCGCCGACCATGATGCTCTGCGAAAAATCTATTTCCGGGAAATCCTGTTTTGCCTGCAAAGCCATGCCTCCGTTGGGTTTCCGGCAGGGATGATCCTCATGAAGCGCTATGCAATAATAGATCGCGTCGATGCGTCCTCCTTTCGCTTTGATTTCGGATAACATGAATTCGTGAATTGCGTGCAGTGTCTGTTCGGTCAGCTTACCTTTACTTACTCCCCGCTGGTTGGTAACGATTACTATGCGTTTAAATCGTTTGGAAAGTATGGACAACGCTTCGGACACTCCCGGCAGAAATTCTAATTCGTCTATCGTCTTCACATAGTCATTGGGCCGGTGAACGTTGATTACGCCATCCCGGTCGAGAAACAGGAATTGCTTCTCTTTTAATCTATTGCCGGTATTTCCCATTGTGCTTTTTCATAATCGGAAGGAATACCAATGTCGATGAAGTAGGCATCCTCGACGTATCCTCCCACATTTTTTTTATTCGCTTCCGCAACGAGGTAATTCTGTTCGAGAGAAAACCGGTCTGACATCCCTTTGAGAGCGTCTTTATTCAACACAAACACACCTCCGTTGATAAGTCCGTTTGTGCAAAACTGTTTTTCGCGGAATGCAGTAATATATTTTCCAGCCAGCGTTACGCTTCCATACCGGTCGAAATCATGCATTGGTTTCAGCCCAAGCGTAACGGAACAACCGTTCTCCTGATGAGCCTTGAATAACTCACATATACTTAACGAGAAAAGCGTGTCGCCATTTACGACCAGTGCCTCGTTCTCAGTGACTTTCTCCAGTGCAAATTTAATTCCGCCTCCTGTGCCGAGCGGTTCTTCTTCAACAACAATTTCCACTTGCAGCGGCGTACTGAAGGAGTGCAACCACTCTTCGACCAACTCGTGTCTGTACCCGAGCGATAGAATCACTTTGCTGACACCTCCTTTATGCAGATAGTCGAACAGGTAGGCCAGAAAGGGAACCTCCCGGATTGGAGCCAGGCATTTTGGACGGTCGTTGACCACGCTTTGTAATCGGGTACCAAATCCGCCGGCAAGGATTATACATTCCATAATATATAGTTCACAGTAGTAGGTGATTGTTGATTTGAAAAACTGATTATCTGTTGAATCAGGTAGAATTTCATGTCTGCTTTTTTCTTATCCGAAAAGCTGCTCTTCAACTAACTGGCAAATGATATGTCCTACCGTGATATGAGATTCCTGAATCCGTGGCGTGTCATTGCTCGGGACTCCAACCCAAAATTCGGACAGAGAAGCCATTTTTCCTCCTTTTTCGCCGGTCAGTCCAATAGTGGTGACCCCTTTTTGACGGCAGACCTCAAATGCTTTGACAATATTCTCAGAATTACCTGAAGTGGAAATGCCAACCAGTACATCACCTTTGGAGAACGAACTGGCAATACGTGCGTAGGCCTCGTTGTATCCGTAGTCGTTCGCAACAGCGGTGAGGTAAGAGGTGTTGCAGTGTAATGCTTCTGAAGGAAGAATGGGGCGGTCTATGTAAAACCGTCCTGAGAACTCCGCTGCCAAATGTTGAGCGTCCGCGGCGCTGCCACCATTGCCACAAAAGTAGACACGGTTACCGTTTCGGAAGGCCTCTGTCATTATTCCGGCTATCCGGGCGATGGTATCTGTCATTACCGCATCATCCGCAATCGCTTCTTTGACCCTGGCAGATGTCTGCAATATGTGTTGTATTTTCGAAATCATGAATTTTTAGTGATGAGTTGTTCGTTAACCATTAACCGTTGATCATTAACCATTGTCTCAGATGCTCCATGTATAAAGCCCTTCTTCAACAAAAGTGTAGCGCACGATATGACCATCAAATTTGTTCAGTACCTTCTCTACCCCGTATTTGGCGTTGTCGGGACAGTAAAACATCATAAAGCCACCGCCTCCTGCACCTGAAATTTTACCTCCCAGCGCGCCTGCTTTTTTTGCTTCCGTGTACAGTTCTTCTATCATCGGCGTGCTGATGCCATGTGCCATTTGCCGCTTATAGGCAAAACCCTCGTCTAAGATATGGCCAATGTCGTGTATTTTACCTGTCAACAGGGCATTCTTCATGTCCAGAGCCTGTTGTTTCAGCTTGTGCATGGCATCTACCGAGTGTTTATTATTGCTTTTGACGTTCTTTTGCTGTTCTTCGATGATTGCCGACGAATAACGGCTTTGGGCAGTATAATAGAGCAACATATTGTGTTCCAGTTCACGCAGGTATTTGTGCCCGATACGCAGGGGATTCACAATGACCTTATCATCGGAAAAGAACTCCATGTAATTAACGCCTCCGAAAGTGGCGGCATACTGATCCTGTTTGCCACCGGCCATTCCCAGGTCAACGCGTTCTATATCGTAGGCCAAACGGGCAATCTCGTAACTCCCCAACGGCAGCTTGAACCATTCGACGAAAGCTCCGATAATGGCCACGGCCAGCGTTGACGATGTGCCTAAGCCCGAACCTGCGGGAGCGTCCACAAACGTACTAAGTCGGAATCCGTGAGGCTGGTGCATGAAATTTTTGCGTATACGTTTGTAAATGCCTTTGTGCAGCGGAAGAAGATTGTCGATGACAATTTCATCATCAAGACTCAGTTCCACGTATTCGTTACGGTCTAATGCCTCAAGGATCACTTTCGGTTGTTTGAGGGGTTCTACCGTAGCGTGTGCATAAAGAGAGATGGTGGCATTCAGGATTGCGCCTCCGAACAGATCGGAGTAAGGACTTACGTCGGTGCCTCCTCCGGCTAAACCGAGACGAAGAGGAGCTTTAGAGCGATGGAGCATAGAGAATAAATAAAATGTGCCTTAGAGATATTGTATGGATAATATTCTAAGGCACAAAAATAGGGAAAATATCTTCAGGTTTATGGTTGAACGGGATATTTATTCTTAATGAATATTCGGTTGCGTAACAGATGAATCATGCCTTTGTGATTAGTCTCGGTTTTTTACCACGAAGACACAAAGGTTCACAAAGGACATGAAGGTACAGTCTTTTTTTTAGTCCTTCACTCTTTTCCAGCTTCGGTTTCTTCTTTTGTTTCCGGAGTTAGGTTGACTTTGAAAAGCGACCAGAAATATGCAGCCGCAAACCAGAGGATTGCCAAAAGCCCACCTACAAATCCACCGATCAGGATTCCTTTGGCTTTACCCAGACGTTGCTTGTCAAGCGGGTAGGCGGGAGCATCGATCACCTGTACCAACGGTGTTTCTTGATTGATAGTCATTTTCATCAGCTCGAGGTTCTTGATCATTTCAGCATAAGTAGCGCCTGCTACCTGCATATTGCTTTGCGAACGAATCACTCCGACATTAGCGACTTCACGTACGGCATTAGGCACAGCATCGGTTTGAGAGGCGCGAGCTGCCACTGCTCCGTTAAAGATGGCTTTTACGGAGTCTGCCTGATGGAGTAATTTCATGTAGTTATCACGTGATACTTTGGTTTTGGTATAGACGTAAAAGTCGGTTGCTTCACGGATCAGATTTTCCACAAACAATTTGGAGAGGTCTTCATTTTCCGATACAAAGGTAATATCGCCGATACTCAGCTTCTTGCTGCGTTGTGCTACTGTCAGCATCGGCTTACTAGCAATGGTGTTGCAGATGGATTGAAGAATACTATCCTGTGACCGGGTATAACTTTTTCTGTCCTGATTGAGAGGGAAAGCCATTTTTTGGATTTCATTTTTTTGACTTCGACGCCATCCCTCCCGCAGCTTGTAAGTGTCAATATAAAGATTCAGCAGGTTGGTTGATTTACCGTTGATACTCGTAGGACAGAGCAGGCTTTGTTCTATCAGACGGCGGGAGGTGAACAGTTCATAAAGATTATCGCCACCAAAAGCACTGCTGGCACCACCCACATTAACTCCGAACTGGCTGGCAAGACCCGCAAGACCTGACATGCTGCTCCCTTTATCATCCTGTAAGGCAAAAGATAGTCTGGCCGTGTAGGTTGGTTTGGTGAAAATGGATTTTGTTAACCCGATTGCAGCTCCGACTATAGCAATCCCAATTACGATCCATTTTTTGCTCCAGATCTTTTTTTTTATTGTCGAAAGATGCTGTATTATTTCCTGCAAGGATATTTCGTCTGACGATGTCGTTTCATTGTTATTCTGCAATGACATGTTTATATTGTTTTGTTGTTCTGTATTCATTTTGTTTTTTACCACAAAGAAAGCCGGATGTGTTGTTTAGCTTACAAGGTACTCTTTCCGAACTTCGAGGTCTATTCATCAACTTAATTCGTGGATATTTATTTGAACGATTTAATCAAGGTCATAATCAGTGCAGTCATGGAGATAATACTGGATGAAATGCCGATGGTTTCAGCCGTACTCATTCCTTTTCTTTCAGGCTTCAGCGGCACTATGATACTTGCTCCCGGTTTAATCTTCGGATAAACACGGAATCCAAGGAAATGCGAGGTGGCGTCTACCGAACCGTTAGGATAGACAACATACGTTTTCCCTGCTAAAGCGCGGGCACTAAATCCACCGGCGTTGGAAATATAATATCCGAGTGGTCGGCCGCTCTGATAACGTATGGTAGCGCTTCGCAATACCTGTCCTGATATACTCACTGTTTCCAATTGTTTAGGTATTGTAAGTATATCACCCTCTTCTAGTTGAATATCATATTTGGAGCCCGGATGCTTTAATATTTTTTCCAAACGAATGTCGATCACGTTAGTCGTTTTCAAGTCCGATTGTTCAGTAGAAATAGAATCTTGTTGAATTTTTAAAGAAACATCTTCTTTTACCTGTTCTAATGTTTTTTGTAAAACACTTCCTTTATTGTATTTTCTCGTAAGAAAGGCACCTTCCGAGTAGGCGTAAGCAGTTAGACCTCCCGCTTGGTTGAGCAAATCGGAGATACGTTGTTTTTTGGATAACAGTACGTAATTCCCGGGAGCAACTACTTCGCCTTCGAGGGTTACCTCTTTCATGTTTTCGGCACCAAAGATAGGACGGACCACGACACGATCTTCTCGTTTGAGTTTAAACGTTGCTGCTTCTCCGTTATCAAGGTTCGAGCTCATTTTAATTCTGAATGACTCAGCCTTGTTTACGTTTTCATTCAGTGTTTTAATATCTGTAATTTGGCGGTATACCTCTATCTCTCCAACGTTTGCGTTGTTTTTGAATCCGTTGGCAATTAGGATCAGGTCTTTCAGCGTCATCCCTTCTCCAAATGGATAGCGGCTCGGGTTCAATACCTCACCAGAGATATAAACGAAATCGCTCTCTTTCATTTCTAAGATAGAATTGATATGTACTTTGTCTTCTCGTTGCAGTACAATATTATTCTTCCCGTTGAGGGCTTCTGTCGGATTAAACGAAAGCACTTGCGAAAGGCCGACACTATCAATTCGATAAATAACTGCACTATTTGCAAAGGCGTCTTCTTTCAAACCATCTGCTGACAGTATGAGGTCCTTCACTTTCATTCCCTCTTTCAGTGCGTAGACCCCCGGACGATAAATAGCTCCATCTATCTGTACACGATTTACGAAACGATCCAACAGCTTACCGACCGAATATTCATCTCCGGGTTCGGTTTTGAAGTTTTTAAAATTTGCGTTTTCGACACTTACGACGCTTCTTTCTTTTAGTGTGTTGCGATAGCCTGTTATGCTTTCGCGGTAAGCTTTTTCTGTAAATCCACCGGCAAAAACGATGAGGTCTTGCAGCGTTTCCCCGTTTTTCATCTCGAAGATAGCGGGTGTTTTCACTTCTCCCATTAGTGTTACTCTGTTTTTATAGGGGAGCACTTTTACCACATCCTGATCCTGCAAGCGGAAGTCGTGTTGTTTTCCGTAGGCAAGGAAGTCATATAAGTCGATAGTTTTGACTACTTGATTATTTCGGATTACCTGAACGTCTCGGAACGAACCGTTCTCTTTCGGGCCTCCGGATTGATAGAGAGCATTGAATACCGTAGCCAGAGAAGGAATAGTAAAGCTGCCCGGATGCACCACTTCACCGATAACATGTATGGTAATGCTGCGGATATTTCCTAGATTGATGCTGACCGAAGTGTTGCCTGTTGCTAAACCTTTGTAGGTGGCTGTCATGCGGTTTTTGATGACCCGCCTTGCTTCGGCAATGGTTAATCCACTGACGTTAATAACTCCTACCAGTGGGATACGAATGGTCCCTTCCGGACTAACGGATAATTTATACGAAGCTTCCGACAGTCCGTAGATATCGATCAGTACTTCGTCGTCCGGTCCTAAAACATAATCCTGAGGAGTGGCTAAGCGTAGATTGGGTTCGAAACTCATGGCCGCATTTTTGAAAATTACAGTTCCGAAGACTTCAGGTCCTTTCTGAGGAGAGTTTATATCACTTGTGGCATCCGGTGTGGTTTCATTTTTTACAACTGGCTTAGATACGGTTTGCTGTCCGGAATACTGAACGATACGTTTTTTTAATTTGTCGGCTTCAGTTTGTGAAACGCCTTTTGCTGCGGCAAGCTTATCAATTTGGTTAACTGATACACCTTCCAACTGCATTTGCTGCATCAGTTCTCCAATCTGAGAATCGCTAAGATTATCAACATTAATATTCTGAAGACTGGATAATGATTGAGCCTGAATAATCTGGATCATTAATAACCCCGTGAAAAATAATAAAATTCGTTTCATTTATTCGTTATCCTTATTGATTTACTTTTATATTAGTAATGTTTATGGTCGGAACAGACTCTTCTTTGTCGTAAATAGCATAAGGAGAGTTTTGGCTTATAAATTCCGGAACCAACTCTTTCATTGTCTTAACTGTTTCTGGAATTTCGACTCTGTATGCATGGTGAACCAGTGTATGAATGGTATCGTTCACTTTATCAAATTCATATTGACGCACTTTAGCTACAGTGATTTTCTCATGGGATGTCGGAAGTGTTTTTTCCTTATCGTTCAACAATTCTTCATAGAGCTTCTCTCCCGGACGTAAACCGGTAAATTCAATTTTTATATCCACATCGGGGATAAAACCAGCCATTTCAATCATCTGCCGGGCCAGATCTACAATTTTGACAGGTTTCCCCATGTCAAAAACATAAATTTCACCGGATTGACCAAATGAGGCTGCCTCCAGCACCAACCGGCAAGCCTCGGGTATGGTCATAAAGTAGCGGATTATATCTGGATGGGTAACGGTTACAGGGCCTCCCTTTTCAATCTGTTCCTTAAAGTGGGGAATGACAGAACCATTTGACCCCAGCACATTTCCGAATCGGGTAGTAACGAAACGGGTTCGTCCGCCATTAGAAGCGCTCTTTTTTGCCAGCGATTGAACATAAATTTCAGCAATACGTTTGGAAGCTCCCATCACGTTTGTCGGGTTTACCGCTTTATCTGTAGATACCATCACAAAGCTTTCCGCGTTGTAATTCTCTGCAAAGCTACTGAGTAATTTTGTCCCTAATACGTTGTCCAAGATGGCTTCGCAAGGATTCTCCTCCATCAGGGGTACGTGTTTATAGGCTGCTGCGTGGTATATTACTTCCGGATGGTATTTTTCAAAAACAAATTCCAAACGTCTTTCGTTACGAACATCTCCAATTACAGGCACGAAACTTAACTTTGGAAATCTCTTTACCATTTCAAGCCGTAAGTTATGCAACGGAGTTTCAGCCACATCAAACAGAATGAGTTGAGTTGGATCGAATTGCGCTAACTGACGTACCAGCTCGCTACCGATTGAGCCGGCTGCTCCTGTAATTAGAATCACTTTTCCATGCAGCTGTGATGCTATGGCATTCAGGTTAATCTGTATCTCATCACGTCCTAACAAGTCCTCAAATTGGATGGGTTTCATCTGTGCCTGAATGTTTTGAGCAGAATCTAATCCTTCAAGCGGAGGAGCAACAAATACCGATAACCCGATCTCAATAAACTTGGAAATGATCGATTGTTCTTCTCTTGCAGTTTTGTAGTCAGGGAAAAGAATAGTCGTGATTTCATTTTTTCGTAGGAATCGATCCTGATCGTCATAGTTCAGGTTATAGACCGGAAGATCTTGGATACGGGTTTTTCTTGCATTTCCTCCCCGTTCCATAAAACCCAAGATTTGATATTTGGTATTAGCCGTACGGTTAATCCACTGTACAAGGGCGATGCTGTGAGGCCCGATACCATATACCAGAGCTCTTTTTCTCAATTTATTGGAATAGCTCACAGAAAAATTGTAGAGCCGAACAATTACAAATCGCAAAAAGAGCATCAGAGCTAAATTCGTTAAAAAAATATTGAACACCAGTACGCGAGCTAGCGGGATATGCTGGTCGATAATAATTATTGCAGCATAAAGAGCTATACAAGAAGAGAGCAATGCTGCAAATAATCTCCACATTTCATTAAAGTTGGCATGGCGAATTAACCCTCGATGCGTTTGAAACAATAAAAAAGCAATGCTGTTGAAAACGGTAAATACAAGAGCCAGAGTATATAGATTGTCGATCAGGGTGGAGGGTATTATTTGCTGACGGATGATTACAGAAACAAAGAAACCGATCAGGCAGAGCAGTAGATCCGTAAATAATACAATCCATCGGTTGACAAGTGATAACCTCAAAATATCTTTTAAAAAACGACGAAATTGTGTCTGAATCTTTTCCATAGTTTTATTTTTTTGGGTTTGCAAAGTTAAACAATATTTTCCTAAACAAGCTTCTGTTACTTTAATTCCAAATGGTGTGAAAAAGAATATAATCAGCGTGCATTTTTTTCAAAAGGTTTTCGTTTGTCAACCCATTTTATGGTGAACCACAATATCAGTATGTTTAAACATGCAAAGACAAGCATTAGCGATTTGAAGTGGATGGCACAAATAATAAGGAACAGAGCCAATAGGTTTAGACTTAATGAATACAGCACAGTCTTTTGATGACTAAAACCTGATTGTACAATGCGTTGGTAAGCATGTTTACGGTGTGCCTGACTCAATTGTTCTTTATTCCAATATCTTCGCATGAGTGTGACAGTAGCATCCACCCAGAAAAGGCTTGTAAGCATTATCCATATAAGTATGGATGATAATTCGTTGTTTTGTTGGTAAATAGCAAAAATTGCTATAGTAAAACCTAGAAGAGTACTTCCCACATCTCCCATGAAAATCTTAGCTTTCTGCCAATTCCAGAACAGAAATCCTAATACAATGACGGAAAGTAATAAGGCCATGCAATCATTGAGCAGTAAAAATGTAGCAATCCCTATAAAGATTACTTCTGTACTTATGTAACCGTCAATTCCGTCCAAAAAATTGAACAAGTTAGTCAGCCAGATAATGCCGATAAAAGCCAATAGAGTGAGAAGCCAGCTGTTTTCAAAGGAATAGAAACCCAAATCAACGACATGTAGTCCTCCAAGAGAAAATAGGGCAAGTCCTGCACAAAAGAATTGAATCAGGAAACGTGTCTTTGCCTTCAGATGAAGGACGTCATCTAAAAATCCGGCGAACGATAAGGGGGCTCCGCTTAATAAAGCAAAGAATAGTTGATTTTCTATGTTATCCGTTAATTTCAATATTAGCAATGAAATAAACCAAACCAGCGCAATTGCAATGCCACCTCCACGGGGGGTTGGAATTGTATGCGAACTGCGGTCGTTCGGAATATCTAAAATTGCTTTTTTTATAGTCCATTTTCGAACCAACCATGTCAGTATAAAAGAACATGAGAAAGCAGATACCAGAAATAGTATGTTGTTGCACATAGTTAATCGTTAATCATTATAATTCATTCTTATCGAAGTATATCTTCTTCTTTTACTGGAGTGTAAGGCCCATCTTTAACTTCAAAAATTACGCTTCCAGATTCCAAAACTTCCAGTGTATGCCATGTGCCGGCAGGAATATTGACACCGTGGTTTCCTACCATGGGATCTAAAAGCACACATTTTGTCTCTTCTTTATTTTCCGTATAAAAAATCACTTTGATTTTTCCACGTAATAAAATGTATGTCTCGGCCGTATGGATATGTCTGTGAATGGGTAACTCTGTTCCAGGTTCCAGGGCATTGAGCAGCCGTTGAGCCAGAGCATCCAAGTGTTCATGAAAATTGTAATTCATGCGCAGACGGGCACTCTTGATTGCCAATTCTGAGACACTGTTTAATAATTCATTAGTTATAATCTGCATAAAGTGCAATTGAGATTATTTATGTGTTGTTTGAAACGAACGAATCGTTTTTCTTAATCCGTCGCTTGCAGTTTGAGGTAGTTGTTGAATGTCAAGCGCTTTTTTGATTTTGTGGTTGGAGACAACATAATTTTCCGTGAGCTTTTGCAATCGTTCTCTATTTAGAGGGAGATGTAGTATATCTCCGATGGGTGCTAATAATTTGATAAACGATCGGTTTAAGTTCCAGATTTTTGCACTTTTCCCAGAGCCTTCTCCGATTAGCTTGATTATTTCTTTGGTTGAAATAGGTTCGTCATCTGCTATTTGATAGACTCCAGAGGGTATATCTTTTTCGATAATTTGCTTAATTAGGAATGATAAATTATCGATGGAAGTAAAAGATCGTTTGTTTTTGAATGCACCTAACGGATATGGGATTCCCTTATTGACGACATTGTATAGCAAGTTTAAGTTACCTTTATTACCGGGGCCATGAATCATACAAGGGCGTAAGATGTATGTTTTTTTGTTAAGAGCAATTGCGTTCTGTTGCTGGCTTAGTAAATAATTTTCAGCAGCTATCTTACTTTCGCCGTAGGGGCCCTTGGGAAGTGGATAGATATCTTCAGTCAGAATATTACCCTCTACTCTATCGGCAGCAGCTTTTACTGAGCTGAAAAAAATAAATTGTTTAGCACCAGAAGCTAAAAACCAGTCATAAATTTTTTTAGTCAGTTCTGTATTTACTTCGAAATAAACCTGTTTTTCTGTGTGATTCTTCGTGTCATGTGCTTTCCCTGCTAGATGAATTACAGTATCGATATGAGGTATTTTTGCAAGATCTTCCCAATTGTAAGTATGTACAACACCTTTTTTGTCGGCCTTGATAATGTCAAGCCCATATATGGTGTGAGTTGCTTTTAAGGCATTTGTAAGATTGGATCCTACAAATCCATGTATGCCTGTAATGAGTAAGTTCATGATTTGGTTAGGATTATTTCCCAGATTTTTACCACGTATTTAAAATACAAAATACAGAGATTAGTATTGATGTTGTTTTCCTTACACGCTTTTACAATTTCTTGATTGAGCATACTGGTGCTTTTGATTGAAGCCGTACTTGTTCCTCCTGTTCTCATCTTCAGGAGGTCGATAGGCATATATTTATATTTGAGCCTATTATTATATAAAAAACGAATCAATAATTCATAGTCAGCTGCAATTTGGTAATCAGGTTTGTAGTATCCATATTTATCAAAATTGTTTTTATAAGTAAAAAACGTTGGATGCGCTGGCATAAATCCAAATCGAAACATCCATGGGCTGAATCGCTTTGAACTATAATATCTTACAGTCTTTGTTAAATCGTTAGGGCGTACAAACCTAACATCAGCAAATGTTGCTTCCACGTCCGGATTTTGTTTGAATGTATCAATAATATTCTCTATCGCATCTTTATTATGATAAAAGTCATCTGAGTTAATAATTCCTACGATATCACCGGTTGCCATACGTATCCCTTTATTCATAGCATCATATATGCCATGGTCTTTTTCGCATATCCAGCGCATTCGGCCTTTGAAACGAGGTGCGTATTCGTTTATAATATCAATTGTCCCGTCTTTGGACTGCCCATCTATAACAAGATATTCAATATCAGTGTATGTTTGGGCTAAGACAGATTCAAATGTATCGCGTATGGTCGAAGCGCTATTGTAAGAAACTGTGATGAGTGATAATTTCATTATAAATTATGATAAACAAAACAATCGACAGGTTGTGTTTGCTTTTTTAGAATATTATTTGGTATTTTTGTCTGGAAAAATTGACACGAATTGTTTTGCATTATGGAGAATTAATTCGTTATAGTTGTCAACTGTAGGCTTTAATTCGATTTCATGAGATATGAACCCTTTTAAAATATTGGTTAAACTATTTGCATCATGGGAATCAAAAAGGTACCCAAATTTCCCATCCTCAAGTTGCTCTTTGTGAACATTCAAATTAGATGCAATAATTTGACATTTTAATGCTTTGGCATCTTCAATGACCGTGCTCCAGCCTTCAAACAAGCTGGGTTGTATTACAGCTAGTGAGTTCTTCATTAAGCATAATTGCTCTTCTCTGTTAATTAAGCCTACAAAACAAACGAGATCTTGTAGCTCAAAATCTACTATCATTTGCTTAAGTCCATCGATATATTTAGGATTTTTTTTATCCATCATATTCCCGGTGAACACAATCTTACAGTTAACATTGTTCTTTTTTAATAAATTCAATGCTTCAAAGACAATTTTGTGGTTTTTGTGTGGCCAGAATTGGTTGGAAACAATAAAATATTGGCCATCTATATTGTATTTACATTTAAGCTCTTCAATGCACGAGGTTGGTTCATTGTCAACAATGGAAGTAAAACGTAAAATATGAAAATTCATATTCGCTTTGAGGGTGTAAAATTGGTTGAACTGGCAAAAAACATCATTGCTTGAGAGTACAATATTACTGGCATTTTTTATAATTTGTTTTAGTCTCCATTCTCTAAAAAACCTTTTAGTCTTTGTAAAATACTGAGGGTAGAACTTGTGTTGTAAATCAGGATACCAAGCCGCAACTTTAGAATTATTCTTTCCAAGCTTACATGGGAAATCATTCAGAGGAAACAATCCATCTAACTGATATTGATCTATCAGTCCATCTTCAAAACAATTCTTTCCCTTAATTACAGAAAATAAATAATTGGTATATTCATTAACTTTGACTCTGTAAATCATTGTTAGATAGGGATAATTTATTTCATTAATAAACGGCTTAGAACTATCATTATAAAACAATATAATGATGGGTTTTTGGGCATCAGGTAACTTGTTAATAGATTTTATCAGGTTGATAATGTATATCACGCCGCCCATCCAGTTCTTACCATAGTAGAACAAGATTCCTATTTTTTTTCTTTCAGTGTAATCCATTTATAATATTGTTGCAATCCGGTTTCTAAATTAAAGGTTGATTTATAGCCTAAAGATTTTAGTTTGCTAATATCTGCGACCCAATTAACGGGATCACCTTTTCTTTCTTCTTTTGAAAATGAATAGTTGATGTTTGTTGAGAAACTATTGAAAAAAGTCGCAACAGCATCTTTAATATAAATCTCCTCTCCATTAGCAAGATTAATTACATCAGCTTTGAAATAATCAGATTTGGATACAAGGTCAATAGCATTAACTATATCGTTTACATGAATAAAGTCTCTGGATTCGTTGCCTGTTCCAAATAGTGTAAAAGGAATTCCTGTTTTTGCTTTCTGATAAATGTCCCAAAAGAGTTGTTTCCGTAATCCATCTCCATAAGCAGAAAAGACACGCAATGAACATGTTTTAATATTAAAATAGTGATAAAATTCACTGCAAACTTGTTCGCTTTGATATTTATGCAGACCATATGGGGACACAGGACATGCAACAGTATCTTCTCTGATCGGAAGGCTTGTCGGATTGCCATAGACGGCCGCACTGGATAAATTAATGAACTTACAATCTGATTGATAAATGCGTATTGAATCCAGGATTTTAAAAACATTTACAGCGTTTAGGTAATAATCCCGCATTGGATGTTGGATGGAATCTGGTACGCTTGCTGCACCAGAACAATTTACACAAATATCAAAATGCTGATTCTCAAAAATGGAGTGAAAATCAGAATTCGAAGCATCCACTAAAAAATATCTCTCAGCATCGGTGTAATCAACAATTACATCGGCTCCCCATACCTTTTCTCCCCGGTTTATGAGATGAGCCATAAGATGGCTACCGATAAAGCCTTTCGAACCTATTATTAAATAATTCATACTTTAAGTGTTTTGATAACAACAGCAGGATTACCTGCAACTAATGTGAATGGAGGAACATCTTTTGTAACCATGCTTCCTGCGCCAATAATAGCACCTTTCCCAATTTTTACATTTTTCAGAATAATTGACCCAAAACTAATCCATACGTTATCTTCAATAGTGATTTTACCAGTAACAATACTAGCCTTATCCTTTGGGTGTCCATATTTTATTAGTGCATTATAACGTTCTTCTCTTTCTATATGATCAATTTCGTGTGAGTTTGTATCAATAATATTTACATTGTGAGAGATCAATACATTGTTTCCTATCTCGACTGATTCACCTGACCAAATTTGTGAGCCAGCACCTACATAAACATTCTTTCCAATTTGAATTTTACCACCATAGTTAAACACGAGTAGTCTGCCTTCAATAATTGTACGTTCTCCAATTACAATGTTGTTTCTGTTTTTGGATATGTTCTCAACTTTAGCAGTCGCTGTAAAACGGACTCCTTTGTCAAAAACGACATCATTCTTACATGCCAAATCGCTAATGAAATGAGATAATTTCCGTAATCCCCCCCTGATTAAATATGATACAAAATAAATTAGCCTCATGTTAGTTTCTGCTTAATATTTGCTTTGAAATATAATAAAGTTTATTTGATAGCTTTGTGAGTATTGATGTCCTCTTTTTTAAATATTTCGAAATAAGATCAACGTAATTCAAGTTAAGCCCTATTTCTTTTGGAAAGCTCCTAATTTGGTATATATCGTCCCAATTATTTATCGGGAAGACGTTGTAATTGTCGTTATGTCTACCGCTATTATCCCACCCATTGTTCAAAATCAGACTTTTATCAGGGAAAAGGATAAGTGCATCATTTTTGAAAGCATTCCAATAAAAACGTATTCCCCAGGAGCTGATTTTCTGAGACTCCATTTGTTGAATAAACATTTTCTTATAATTGTATGAACCATTAAAATTAAACCGATACGCGAGCTTTTTATTTTTCTTCAGAACTGAGTAATCGTTACATTCAAAATCAATAAGATCCCAGACCCGTTTCCATGTTGCCCAACCCCAGGTGGAGGTTAAAGGTAAAAAATAGCTGCTGTTTTCTGATTTTATCTTTTTTGAAGGGAAACTGAATCCTGATATCTGGAAAATCTCTTGATGCTCTTCATACCGGTCGAGAGATTGATTCATGAAATCAAGGAAATAATGAGAAGGAATTAAGTCATCTTCCAGAACAATGATTTTTCCGTGCTTTGTAATAACTTCAGTAACGCCATTTATTACTGACTTTGCCAATCCCTGGTTTTGTTTTGCTTCCTTTATGATTACCTCCTTGCACCATTGCTTTTCCCTGATAATTAATCTTACCTGTTTTATTTTTTCTACTGTTTCATCAGAACAATGATCCGGCTCTCCATCGCTGAATATATATAAGGTAGACTGCGAAGCAAGAGAGTTGTTGCTTAGTGCGTTAAGCGTTTGCCGTGTATGTTCCGGACGATTATAGACGAATAATACGATTGGAGCTAGCATGAATTTATTTGAATTTTATAGAATTGAACAAAGAGAGCCACGTCCACAATCCGACTCCGGCAAACAGGCAACCAGAAGTCATTCCGGCAAGTAAAATTGTTATGAGCAAAATAAAGGGAATAAAAACGGTATCATTATAACCTTTAAAAAGAATCGAAGCCTTACGGAAACTGAAGACTAAAACTCCCAGAAAAATAAATGCCCCGGTTAATCCCAATGACATTAGTATTTCTAGAAAAATATTATGAGGATAGTAATTTCCATATATGCTTAAATATTGATCTCCAATAATTGGACTGGAAAGAAACTGATTCCATGCGCTTTTAAATAATAAAGGTCTGTCATCTAAGCTTGCTCCTTGTCCACCATCATATAAGTCCATCAGTCGCACAAAAATTGTAATATTTGCAGACTCAAACAATGAACTGATTACAGTAAAATAAAAAATTAGAATGGTAATGAACCACGCTGCAATTTTAGCTAGTCTGGCGTATGTTATTTTTATTCGGCTGAAAAATATGAATAAAATCAAAATAGCACAAAATGCAAAAGAAAGCATTGGACCTCTTGATGCTCCAATCATTAGATTAAAGATACCTAGCAGGAAACTTGAAAATAGTAGAATCTTTTTCCCATGCCCGTTAAGTACTAGTTGAGCAAAAGAGATAACAGCTAAAAACTCTCCGGTCTGCGAAATAATGATGGCGTTTAGCATTGATTTGCTATCATCATTTGAATCAGATATCATAGCTCGTTGTGACAACGATTCCAGAGATAAGCCTCCGGAAGAGTATATCAAGAGAATCAGTGTGACAATATTTACAAGGATTAAAAATATTAAAATAGCACGTTTTAACTGGTCGGTATTGATGAATTTTCCTGACAATATTATTGCTATAGATGGTAAAAGACAGTTTCCAAAAGCAAATGAATAGACGTAGAAAGGAGAGTTAAATATAATCCCTTTAAAACTGATGTCATAAATCAACCGGATGCTATATGGAACCCAGAATAATAAGATAAATAAGCCACCAATGGAAATAACCCGCTTCTCTTTTATCGACAACGTTCCTACGATGATGTATATAGAGAGCAAAACGTAGACAATCCGAAAGGATATGTTTATTGCCTCAGAAGGTAAATGTAACAGTACGGGTATAGAAACGGATAATGGATACCCGAAAGTTAAAAACAAAGCTAACCAGATGCTGGTCACACCTAAATTGCTCCTCGAAAAAAGGTTATTTGTTATGTTATTTGCCAAGATGATTCGGATAATTTCTGACTACAGATTTTTGTTTATGATTTGTAAATACCTTAGGAGGGTATTTGTGTCTGAAAACTTATAATTTTTCAATTCGATATTGTTTTTCTTTTTCGTTAGAATATTATTGAAGTAGCACTCAGCGCTCCACCATATTATGCCATCTGTTTTTTTTCCATTGTAGGACGATAGAGATATAGCTTTAACATGATCCCGAAAATAGTTTTCGGGGATTAGATCTAATCCATACTTGCTGTTTGAATCATGATAACGATGCCAGATATAGAAATATACCGGTTTTTTTAATTCAAAGCCTAATTTTAGAGCCATATTAACATTGTCACTGATATAAGAGAGATTATCTGATTCTTTAACGTCGACGTTATCTTTATAAGGAATATATAAAGAAGGAAATAAAGCGTCAAAATGAGACAGGATCGTGCTGAGATTTGTGCAATGTTGTATCCATGCATTATTTCTCTTCCAATAGGCTCGTATTGGCAATCCATAAAAACCACACGTTGCATTTGGGCGCAAAGATTTTACCAGATTATATGCGGAAATAAATTGCTCTGACACCTTTTTATAATCGTCGCTATCAGGGTCTTTTTCAGATAAAACAGATAATGCGTCTCCTTCCCAATCTAAAACAACTATATCAGTGCTTTCTTTATTCGGAATCTGAGAGATTATTTTCTTGGATAATAAAGCTACATTGTACGTCAGGGAGTTTGTATTAGTCTCAACATTAATATTCACAACATTATTGTGGCATATCTTGTTAATTCTGTTTGTTGTTGTATCATCAGCGCCTAGCGAAGTATAGACTTTTGGGTGCTGTGGCGATTTCCCCGTTTTGTTTGTAGCAGATAGAGAGAAACACAAAGTATTAGTTAAACTAATAAAGATGATGAACAACCATGTTCTTCCTAAATATATTTTCATAGTAACGATATTTATTGTTTGAGAGCTATTCTATTCTCTTTGGTAATGATATAATTCCAGATGATTCTAAAAGGGCATGAACTACGCCGCTGAGCTGGTAATATTTGAAGATATAATAATATCGGGCTTTTCTGGCTTCCCAATTGATAGCAGCAGAAAGTCCGCCACCCATATAATGAGCTATAGTTTGATTAATATATTTAGTTGGGTATTTGTGTTTTACAATCTTGCAAACTAAATCATAATCGCAGATTAATTTGAATTTGGATGAATATTTCAGCATATTTTTCAAAAGGGCATAATTAAAAAACATAGACTGGTGACATGCCATAATCATGCCATATTGTAAACTGGTTATTCTAAATGGCCTTTTAATGCCATGGCTCTCATATTCTGTATTTCCGTAAACTAGCCCATATCCTTTGCTTGATTCGAAATCAATGTTGGAAATAACATCCATATCAACAAAATAATCTCCGGCGTTCATAAAGTTTATCCAATCTCCAGTGGCGTATTGTATACCTTTATTCATTGCATCAAAAACACCATTATCGCTTTCGCTTACCCAGTGGCTTATCTTTGGATCATATTTTTTTATAATATCTAAAGTTCCATCAGTGGAACCTCCATCAATAATGATATATTCAATATTCAGATACGATTGATTAATTACACTTCTGATAGTTTTTTCAATGTCCTTTTGGGCATTATAAACCGCAGTTATTATAGATATTTTAGGGACAGGCATGAAAATTTGTGTTTGTTTTGTCTAAGTAGTGTTCTTTGCTAAATGGGTTTATGAAAGTTAATCATTTTAGTAAACAATGTACCCTTTGGTTCATGTCTATTATCACGGCTCTTGACCTATATTATCTGAAATTAAGCCGTATTTCCTCAGATATTTCTTTCGTGATAAAATTCCCAACTGATAACACACATCTTTTATTATTTGTTTGTATTTGTACTTGATGGGGTCTTCTTTTCTATTGCCGACAATGATTCTTGGAAAAGGCGAATTTTTATAATGCATTGGGCGATATTCCCACTGATCACTAGCATATTCCCAGGGATAGTCGCCGTACTGAGATGGGTCTCTGTAGGGGATTATCCCTTTTTTCCGGCATAGTACGGAAAAGACGGATTGGTCTTCTCTGTGCGAAACAAAATCAGGGAACTCTTCTATGTCCGACAAAAAGTGTTTTGGAGAAACAATTCTTTCGTCACACATGTATGCCAACCATTCATCAATAAACGCTGTTGTCCAGTTATTTTTACGAATAAGAATATAGCCTGCAAGAATTTGATTAAAGTTGTACTTATCGTAGTTCATTAAAACGAAGGTTTCTTTTTTTGTGAACTGGCGTTGGAGCAACGGTATCTCAAATGTCATAATGTCTGTTTTGTCTGTGTTCATTATGTCAATCAGATATTGAACCTTATTGGTATAAAATGATCCTGCATCAGTATATATCAAATAGTCCCCATCGTTTAATTGAGTCAACGTTTTAGCAATGAGATATGGTTTCCAAAGCCATAAACCGGCTCCTCTTTTATACGAAAAAATAGAAGCATTTTTCGATTTGAAGCTTTGATCGATATCAGATGGTGTATATTGAATAGCCTTATCTACATTGCCTTTTGAGTATGATGTTTTTATATTATATTTTCGAGAAGATATAAATGCTTCATCAGAATATGTTATAGCATAGATCATAATAATTTTTATTTATCCAATTAGTTCTGAACTGAGTTGCATATTAGTTTGTGATATATTCTAAAGAAAAGATTTGGAGACACACTTAGCAATAGTACTTCGATCCAATACTTGATTTGAAGAGAGAAGAATGAACATAAGAAAATAGATTTCAGATTTGCTCTTATTGCGGCAAAATATCTATCTCTATCATGCTCATCTAATTGAGATGCGTATCTCATAGAAACATTTAAGGCTCTGCATCCAATTTTAGCAATAATGGAGGAATCAGAATATTTTAAATTGTGATCTCCGATGAAATCAATGTAAATTGTTATAAGCTGAATTGGAGATAATGCTCTCTTGATTGTCATTGTATTTGTGATTGAAGACGCTCTGTCGCATAAATAGAAATAATAAAGATTAGGTAAGTAAGCGACTTGCTTTGCAAGAGCAAATGTTCTGATATTAAAATCTCCATCCTCATGAATGAGCCCTTCAACAAATTTTATATTATTTTCTTTTAGAAAAGAGCTTTTAAATAGACTATTTGTAACTCCCTGTAAATAATTTTTTTTGAGAAAATCGAATCCTCTCATCGAATTCTTCTCTGTATCGAACACTTTTGTTGTTCTGCGTTGATTTGTCTCATCGTATATAAACAAAAGATCAAAGCATAAAATTTCACATTTAATTTCTTTTGTGTTATGCACTAATTCTTTCAAACAATTGGTTGCTATCCAATCATCTCCGTCAACAAACCAGATGTATTCTCCTTTTGCCTCTTCCAATCCCGTGTTTCTTGCTCCACTCAGGCCTTTATTAGCTTGTTGGATCAATTTTAAATTGTCATATTTAGCCAGATATGGAGCAATTACCTCTAAAAGATTATCCGTCGACCCATCATCTATAATAATAATTTCATATTCTGACTGTGATATGTCTTGGGTTACACAACTCTTTATGCAACGCTCAATATATGGAGCAATGTTATAAGCCGGTATTATTATGGATAAGATCATTGGATTAAGTTCGTTTGATTATGTTTCTATATTTGATAGCAGACTTTTAATCTCAAGGAGACTAATGTTGAGTAGATGAATTAATCGCTTCGATTAAAACAGTATTCATTTTTTTAATAAAATTATATAGCATACAAATTGATAATGATCAGTTGTGTAAATATTTACGAATTAAGAATAAGTTCACTAACAAATAGGCTAAATTATAAATCGCAAAAGATAATTGAATCCCTTGCACTTTGTAAAAGGGGATTAATGATATGCATAGTACAATATAAATTAATGCAAATAAAAGTTCATTCAATAAATAAGTTTTTGTTAATCCTTTTGATAGCATATAATTCATAATGGGCACTTTACACATCCAGAAAAAAGAACCTAGCATTTGCAATAATAAATAGTCACTCACTTTTAGAAATTTCGTTGAGTATAAAACCATTACTAGAGTATCTCGAAATAGATATAACAAGAAAAAACCAGCTAAAGACATTGGGATAATAATCTTATATATATCAATAAGCTCTTTTTTTAACTTATTTCTATCAGTAATAGACGATAGTTTGGGTAGCAGATATACAGAAAAAGAGCCAATAGCAATTGTTGTTATATAGTCATTTATTTTTCGCGTTGCTTGCCAAATTCCAGCCTCCTCAATCGATATATTCTTAATTACGTACGTTCGGATAATCATATCTGCAATTGGCCAAATTATTGCAGCTAAAAAAGTGATCGATGAGTATTGGAATAATAGAAAACATTTTGTTTTTGAGAAATGTTTTAAAACAGATAATTTTATCCAATATTCATTTCTTATAAATATGTAAGTGATAAAAAAAACCACAGATTGAGCTAAAACAATAGAGAGTAAAGCCCCATACTCTTTGAATAATAATACCAACCCTACAGTTAGTATAAATCCGACAATTGTGGTCGCAAAGTTGATTTTAAAAAATAGTATATATCGCTGAAATCCATTTACGATTGCTAATATTATATAATTGAGGTTATAGAAGTACAATGTAAAAGCAAATACAATAAAAATAGAGGTATAAGAATGTAATGTGAAAATTTTTATTGATAAAAAGTCCGAAAATACAAAGATGAATAGCGAGGTAATCACAGTTAGGATAGCTGAAATTATTAGAGAAGTACTAACAAACTCAGAAATTTCATTTTCATTTTCTCTGTTTTCAGCGACATATCTTGTTAAGCCCTGATTAAAGCCTCCACTCGAAATCAAAGTGCTAATTTGAATGAAGTTCTGTAATTGTCCAATCATGGCTATTCCAGAGGTACCAACTATCACAGCTACTACTTTGTTTGAAATCGCAGATATAAGAGACCGTATAATTGTAATAAACCCATTCGCACTAGTCACTCTAACGAAAGTGTTTTTTGATAATTTATTGATGTAAGACTTTATCAACGGCATAAATGATGTACATAAAAACCCCATTTTAGTCATAATTTATTGATCAAGCAGATAATTTTGTGTATGGTTCTTTTGTTTAATGTACAAAACGAGATTCAAACATAATTATTTATTCAATGATTGAATTAATTTGGAGAAAGAGCTTGATGTATAGCCGATCTCATTTCCGTCTATTGAAAATACTTTATGTTTTGCATCCATGGTTGAAATTAACAAATTGAGCTTCCCTTGATTGTCAACAAAAGCACTTGGCCGGTATGAATAAATGTCGCTAAACAATGGTCTCGGGAATATGTGAAAATTTGTATAATCAACTGAATAGGCAAGATAAGTTGATAAAAAAGTAGTGGAAAAGTTTGTGTTTTTTCCACACAGGACCATATATAGAATATTATTATACTCAAAAAGGTCAAGATGCCATAATTCGATACTTCCTTTTAGTTTAAATTCGGGTTTGTTGATAAGCTTAAAATTCGGATTTTGAAGGCTATTGCTTTCTAGAATTATAAGATTATGGAATATCCCATTTTCCTTAAGTGCGTCAGAGTAAGCTCCGTAAATTCTATATTTGTTTTTATATTTTATTATTGCAGGCGAGACCATTTCGCATCCTGTTAAATTGCTGTTAAATAGCTCTTTAGGAGTAGTCCACTCTTGCCCGTTTAAACTTGATTGTATCATGTAGTGATATTTTCGATCACTGGTTAGTTGTTTCTTTTCAATGCAATACAAAGCTGTACCATCAAGAAATATATCAGGATCGGCATTATATCCAGAACCCCTTATATCTATTTTATCAATTGGATTTGTTGAGATGGAGTGAAAATTTGTATTTAAAATGTTATTTTCGTAGTTGCTATAGTAGATGCATGGATTTTCGTAAAATGCATCAGTTGATGGATATGGGGTAGTTGCAAGCCATACGTTGTAACCATTCCAACCTTCACGATTATATATTATTGAGGGGTGCGTTTGACTTTGTCTGTAGCCTTTTGGAACCGGAATATTACACCATTTCAAGTCATTCAACTTAAAAATGGGTTCTAGGTTTTTTTTATAGTCTTCGTTATTTATGTTAATAACCTCAATGTAGCATGCCTTGGAAAAGTAATTTGAGACGCAAGATGATACTTGTGCTCTGAAATATCCTTCTTCATGTATAACATCTTTCAACGTCGGGGATGTTTGATCCTTAATATTTGTCCAATTAATGCTGTCTTTGGAGAATTGCCATTGAATGTCACCTCTGTACGTTCCTTCAAGCTCTATCTCTATAGTGTCTCCAGATAAAACGATGTTCTGTCCCAGTGAGTGTCCGTAGTTCAATAGTGCAAAAAAAACAAATATGAATAGTTGATTTATTTTCATTGTCAGGATTTGGGTGGTTTCTAGCAAAATAATGTAAACGTTAGAGGCTATTCTGTTAAAACGCATTACGGATTATAGAGAGTGCCAACAATAATTTTTTTTCTGTAAATCGAGTGGGTAGAACCAGACACTTGTAAGATATATAATCCATCTTTTAAATTTCCTCGTTCGAGTAAAAATGCATTTGAATAAAAAAACTTTTGATAGACTAATTTCCCCATTGTATTAAAAATGCAAACCTGAATTGGATTGAGCAATATTGAATCATATGGTATAGCAACAATAGAGTATTCTGTTAATGGGTTCGGATAAAATTTAATATTTTCGTCTTTATGTGATAAACTATTGTCTCCCTGTGTGAAACTTATGTTTGATTGCACTTTAATCCGTTTTGTTTTGTATTCATCAGCAATCGTTGAATCTTGAAGATATCCGTAAGCTTCGACTTTGTAGTATTCATTTTCATTTAAAAATGAATTGTCAATATAATTTGTTGTTGATCCATTTATGCTATCTATTAGTATCATGTTGTTAGGTGAAGATCCTTTCAAAACGTGATAAGATTCAATCTTCAGTCCTTCGTATGCATTCCATCTTAGAAAACAGTATCCATTAGTTAGAGTTTCTACTTTGAGCTGGATTGATTTATGAATGTTGGGAGAAAATATTTCATAGCCACAACTGTCGACGAATGACACTTTGTATTCGTAAGATTGTCTGTCGGGATATGCGTTTATATCGCGAAAGCAAGCGGTAGCTTGATAATTCCCTCGTCCAATTAGTGTCCAACCAGCATCGTCTGGAATAGAATTTCTGTAAATGTTATAATATGCGACATGGTTGTTTTTCTGTTTTTCGAATGTTATCTGTAGCTCATTTTCATTTAAAACGTTTATTCCATAGATAATAGGAGGCTTAACAAGGTCAAGCTGCTCTACATAAATACTGTATTTGTTCTTGGCATTTCCCCATGAGTCAAATAGACAGATGTATGCAAAAATTATATAAAGGAATAATTTGGGATTCATCAGGAAAAAGTTCAAATAAAATATCAATGTAGATGAGTTGTTGTCGGAGTCCAATTGGCCTAAGTATTGGATCAAAATGTTTCAATTGAAGATTGCATTTTAATAAAATTGGATCTACGCTTTAGAACCAATACTAATATGAATAAATCCATTGTTAATCAATTCATTCCTGTCATAAATATTTCTCCCATCAATAATTATTGGGAACTTCATTGCATTTTTTACAACGAGCCAAGAGGGCACCCGGAACTCTTTCCATTCAGTTACTAAAAGAACTGCATCTGCATCCAGAACCGCATCATACATATCCGTACAATAAGTGACGGTATCGCCAACCACTCGTTTGCATTCATTCATGGCAATAGGATCATAGACTTTTACGGTGCATTTAGATTGTAATAAGAGTGAAATTAAGGCTAAGGAAGGTGCCTCGCGCATGTCATCAGTTTCTGGTTTGAACGCTAATCCCCATAAAGCAATTGTTTTTCCTGCCAAATTACCAGCAAAATGATCTTTTACTTTTTCAAAAAGTATTGTTTTTTGCTTCTCATTCACCGTTTCTACAGATTTTAAAACTTTCATTTCATAACCATATGTTGAAGCAGTCTTGATAATGGCTTTGACATCTTTTGGGAAACAAGATCCACCATAACCACATCCAGGATACAAAAATTTGCTGCCGATACGAACATCTGAACCAATTCCTTTGCGTACCATATTTACATCCGCACCTACGCGTTCACACAAATTGGCGATGTCATTCATAAATGAAATGCGAGTAGCCAACATGGCATTAGCTGCATATTTGGTCATCTCAGCTGATGCAATGTCCATAAAGATTACCCGAAAATTATTCAAGAGGAAAGGGCGATACAGTCTCGTGAAAAGTTCTTTTGCTTTCTCACTTTCCACTCCAACGACAACTCTGTCTGGGCTCATGAAGTCATCAATAGCATTCCCCTCTTTTAAAAATTCCGGATTAGACGCAACATCAAATGGAATTTCAAGTTTTCGTTTTTTTAATTCATTTCTTATTATACTCTTAACTTGCAGTGCAGTTCCTACAGGTACAGTACTCTTGGTAACAAATAATACATAATGATTAATTAATTTTCCAACAGTCTGAGCTGCATCATAAACAAATTTGAGATCAGCAGATCCATCTTCGTCGGGAGGAGTCCCGACTGCATTAAATATTATTTCAACCTCAGAAATACAAGAGCCTAAATCATGAGTAAATTTGAGTCTGCCTGCTTTCTGATTTCGTAAAACCATCTCTTCAAGCCCTGGTTCGTAAATAGGAATTATACCGTTGTTTAGATTAGATATTTTCTGTTTGTTTATATCTATGCACGTTACGTTTACTCCCATTTCGGCAAAACATGCCCCAGAGACTAATCCAACGTAACCAGTGCCTATAATTGCTATGTTCATGTGTGTTTAATATGATTACAATAAGTATGTTATAGAGCTAGCATTGTTGTTCGTTTTTTTATATACTAACTTATTGTTTGTGAAATTGGTTCTTATGTCGCTTTGGTTTATTGACCGCTATTTATAAAACACCAGATCTTATCTCGGGTACATTACTGTTTACAAAATATAGGTGACAAATAAGTCATATTTTGGTTCTAGTAGTAAGATCACATCTTCCAAGGGTGAAATGTCATGGAAACTGCAATTGCTATTAATGTAACGCAAATTTTGTTCAGTGTGTTAATGTTTATTATTGCTCATGATGAAATAATAAATACGCAAAATGATGTTGAATGACTCTTAATCTATTCAAAAATAAGATAGCCGGGAGGTTGATTATCATTTTGTGTTGGTAGGATAACCAAGAAATCCTGATACAACTTATTTTATCGTTGGCCTTTTGTTACAAAAAAGGACATGGTAATGTGGACATTGAACAGGGAAAGATTCATTCATTTTTGCTAGGGCGATCAAACGGTTGCTTCATGGCTTTGAAGCCCGATCAGGAAAGCTTAGTTCCATAATTCCCTTACGTTGTAATTAGTCTTGGTTAGTGGCACAAAAAAGGATGAGACTGGGCTTTGGATTATAAATTTTCCGGTTTATGTATGAGCAACAGTCCCTCTGATTTTGGTATGCAAATTTACGGATTTGTTTTGGTTGCACAAACAACAAAGAGGGATTTTAACTTAACGGGGAGAGGAATGTATGATGGATATTTGTTAATTATTAATGATCAATGCGAGAGAAACGGGAAGCTGGAGACAAGGATACAGTCTTCGAACCTAGTGACAATTAACTATTAACGCACTAAGAGCAACCGGAGCGGTCTACAATGTCTTAATGGCGAAAATTATAAATAAAAACAGCGCGAATTGTTTGATTAATTCGTGCTGTTTTGTGTGATTTTGATGGTAATGCTAATAATTACAATCGAGAAGTAATAATTAAACCAATTCCCGGTTTCAGATTTTCATACATTAATAATTGATAATTCGACATTAATCGTTATCCCAAGTACCATTCATACATACGTTTTACACCTTCTTCGATGTCGATTTTGTGGTGCCAACCCAGTTGGTGAAGCTTGGAGACGTCGGTAAGTTTTCGCATAGTGCCGTCAGGCTTGTCGCTGTTGAAGAAGAGCTTACCTTTGTATCCGACAGTTTCCACAATCAGTTCGGCCACTCCGCGGATAGAAATTTCTTTCCCGGTCCCGATGTTGATGTGGCAATTGCGAATGTCACGGTCGCCCGCTTTGTAGGTGTCTTTGAAATCGATATGCTCCATAACAAAGACACTCGCGTCGGCCATTTCTTCGCTCCAAAGGAATTCGCGCAAAGGTTTGCCGGTTCCCCACAGTTCCACCTGGTCGGCAGTAATACCATATTTGCTGAGAATAGCTAAGATATCATCAGTTGAACTTTCGCCGGAGACTCCTTCCACCGGACGAAGATTCAGATCTTTTCGAACGCCTTCCATATTGTGTTCATTCAGGCATTTTGCCAAATGTATCTTGCGAATCATTGCAGGAAGTACATGGCTTCGTTCCAAATCAAAATTATCGTTCGGGCCATAAAGATTGGTGGGCATCACTGCGATATAGTTGGTGCCGTATTGCAGGTTGAAGCTTTCGCACATTTTGAGTCCTGCAATCTTGGCAATGGCATACGGTTCGTTGGTGTATTCGAGGGGAGCCGTCAACAGTTCCGTCTCTTTAATGGGTTGAACTGCATCGCGCGGGTAGATACAGGTACTGCCCAGGAAGAGTAGCTTCTTCACCCCGTGGCGAAAACTCTCCCCGATTACATTTTGCTGAATTTGCAGGTTTTTATAAATGAAATCAGCACGATAGACGCTGTTGGCCATGATACCACCTACGTGCGCTGCTGCCAGAATAACATATTCCGGTTGTTCTCCGTCGAAGAAATTGCGGACTGCAGCACCATCCAGCAGGTCAAGTTCGTTATGATTTTTGCCAATCAGGTTGGTATATCCTTTTTGTAACAGGTTATTCCAGATGGCAGAGCCGACTAAACCACGATGCCCGGCTACGTATATTTTTGCACTTTTATCCATTATTGTTGCATTTAGGATTGTACGCTAAGTCGCCACGACGCAAATTTTATTTCCAAATGACAGTAGAGACGTTGCATGCAACGTCTCTACGATTAATTGATATAGATTGGCATTTGTTGATTTCTTCGCGTCATCGCGTCTTTGCGTATGTTTGAAGTCGTGTTGTTACTCAGGTGTCTGGCTATGAAGTTTCTTTACAAATTTCATGTCGTGTTGCGCCATGATATGTACCAGTTCGGAGAAAGAAGTCTGAGTTGGGTTCCATCCCAGCAGGGTGCGTGCTTTGGTTGGATCGCCTAATAGCTGTTCCACTTCGGCAGGACGGAAATATTTCGGATCAACTTCTACCAGTACGCGACCGGTTGCCACATCAATGCCCTTTTCGTCAACGCCGTTACCTTCCCAACGCAATTCGATGCCGGTTTCTTTGAAAGCCAGCGAGGCAAATTCGCGAACGGTATGATATTCCCCGGTAGCAATCACGAAATCTTCGGGAGTCTCATGTTGCAGGATTAGCCACATGCATTCCACGTAGTCTTTCGCATAGCCCCAGTCGCGCAGGGCATCAAGATTTCCGAGATATAGCTTGTCCTGATAGCCCAGAGCAATGCGAGCGGCAGCTAAGGTGATTTTACGGGTGACAAACGTTTCTCCACGGCGTTCGCTTTCGTGATTGAACAGAATTCCGTTGACGGCAAACATGCCGTAACTCTCGCGGTAGTTTTTGGTGATCCAAAAGCCGTATTGTTTAGCAACTCCGTACGGAGAACGGGGGTAGAACGGGGTAGTCTCTTTTTGAGGAACCTCCTGTACCAGACCGAAGAGCTCGGAGGTAGAAGCCTGATAAATCTTTGTTTTCTTTTCCAGGCCTAAAATGCGAACCGCTTCCAACATACGGAGGGTACCTACTGCATCGGTTTCTGCCGTATATTCAGGTACGTCAAAAGATACTTTGACATGGCTTTGAGCGGCAAGATTATAAATTTCATCGGGTTGTGTTTCCTGGATGATACGGATGAGCGAACTGCTGTCGGTCATGTCGCCATAGTGTAGGTTGACCAGGCGACTGCGTTTCATATCGCGTACCCATTCGTCGAGGTAGAGGTGTTCGATGCGACCGGTATTAAAAGAGGAGGAACGGCGCAGAATGCCGTGTACTTCATACCCTTTATCAATTAAAAACTCAGCCAGAAAAGATCCATCCTGACCGGTAATTCCGGAAATTAAAGCTACTTTCTTCATACAAAGTTGATTGTTGGTCGTGTAGGGAAACGTCGAGGATCACTACAGACCATCTGTTGTTGATTGTGTGTAATTATGATAATGATGTTTGAAAACTATCGTTCTCTTTAGATTCTATAATTGTATGTTTTGCTTTTATATTAAGCTTGCTTTCAAACCTTTGATAACAGCATTGGTAAATCCTTCGGCTTCCATGGCGTTGAGTCCTTTAATGGTAATGCCACCGGGTGTGGTAACTTTGTCGATCTCCACTTCGGGATGCGAGTCGTTTTGCAAAATAAGTTGAGCCGCCCCGATCAAAGTCTGTGCAACCATCTCTTTGGCCTGAGCTGCCGGAAATCCCATTTCGACACCGCCTTCGGTAGCAGCACGGATATAGCGCAGGGCGTAGGCAATGCCACACGATGTGAGAGATGTAGCTGCATTCATCAATGATTCAGGAATAAACAGCGTTTTGCCAAGTTTTTCAAAAATGGAACCGATAAGTTGATCTTGCTCGTCGTTTGTGTTTTGATTAGCAATCAGCGTCATGCTTTCGGCGATAGAAATGGCCGTGTTGGGAATCAGGCGGTAGACAGGGTAGCTGGCCTGGAGGCTTTCCAACAGGTGGTTGATGGTAACACCCGCGGCAATGGATACGATAATCGGACAGCGCGACTCGATGACCGGTTTGATGGTGTCGAGCACTATGTCGACCAACCACGGTTTTACTGCAATAAGCACGATGTCTGCTTTGGCTACAGCTTCGGCATTATCGGTAAATGTGGCATCGCAATAAGGAGCAATAGCTGCAAGTTTTTCCTGACTAATATCGGCAACTGCTACCTGCAGGTTGTCTTCGGTTGATTTATGGTTGAACAGGCCTTGGGCAATCGCGCCGCCCATATTGCCTGCTCCGATAATTGTAAGTTGCATGATATATGTAATTTGAAAATATAAAGATTAGAGGTGAGGAATCTCCGGCTCTTTCCTAATGCTCCTGTTGTGTTTACATGGAGACCATTATGTTGTACATTTTTATTAAACACAAAGTTTACGAAGATTTTAGCTTCGCTGACCGTTGGTTTACAAAGGACACAAATAAGTGAAAGATTCAATAGCTGTTTCCTGTTTTTCTAATGCCGTTTCTCTTAGCGCGGTTTATCTGCTTTGTTTATCTCAATCCCGATGTCGGTTATTCCGGGTAAAAGATCATCGCGCATACCCTGACGGATGGCAAAAGTGTACTTTCCGGGTTTTGTGAATACCGTATTGGGTTTGAATAGTACCGGCATATTGTAGACGGAGCTTAGTCCGCTACCCAGCCATTTTCCACGATTGTCAGCCAGATAACACTCCACCGTATCCTGTGTGGTCTTTCCGTCAGGAGAGGTGCTGGCGATAAATATCCAGAAATTTTGGTAAGGATAAGTGTTGTTGTGACGGATGTTAACCAGTACATTGCAGGGAACGCCAGTTTCGGTGATGTTGACTGCAAACCGGGCAACACTGTCTTTGTTCCATCTGGCATCTGCGATGGATTTATAATCGCTGTAGACTGAATTATGAGAACAGGCGGCAATCATTAGTAAAAAAGCCGCAACCATCAGATAATTAATCTTCTTTTCCTGCATCCTGAGGACGATTTTTCTGGCCATTATCTTTGGATCTCGATTTATTTCTTCTTTTTTTGTTTTTGCTCTTATTCTGGTCGAAGCGGGTAAGGCTGTCTTGTCCCACCACATTTTGGAAGTCAATATTTTGTACCGGCTTGTCCGACTGTTTTTTCTCTTCCAGCGAATCGACTTTCCCTCCTTTTCGGTTGATGGCGATAATTTCTTTAACCCTGTCGACCGAAAGAGTTACCAGATTGGCAGGAATGCCAGGTGCCGATGAATAGGCCATCTGGCGCTTGAATACATCCGTTTTGAAGTGGTAGAAAGTACCGGTTTTGGTTTCAAGAGGAATCTCCTTCGAAGGGAAATCTTTCTGTGCATCTACATACACATCCATCTCGTAGTTGACACAGCATTTGAGTTTTGCACACTGTCCGGCCAGTTTTTGCGGGTTGGTGGAAAGGTCCTGATAACGCGCTGCGCTGGTCGACACGGATACGAAACTGCTCATCCAGCCTGAGCAACACAGTTCGCGGCCGCAGGGACCTATCCCTCCGATGCGACCAGCTTCCTGACGTGCACCGATTTGCCGCATTTCGATACGGATACTGAACTCTTCGGCCAACACCTTGATGAGCTGGCGGAAATCGACCCGTTCGTCGGCAATGTAGTAGAAAATAGCTTTGTTGCCATCGCCCTGATATTCCACGTCGCCAATCTTCATATTGAGATGAAGGTTTTCGGCAATTTTACGTGCCTTGATCATGGTTGTATGTTCTTTGGCTTTGGCCTCTTCGTATTTTTCCATATCGACGGGACGAGCCTTGCGATACACGCGGCGTACCTCAACCTTTTGCGGGTTGACCCCGTTTTTGCGCATTTGTAATTGTACCAGACGACCGGTGAGAGTTACTTCGCCGATGTCGTGCCCCGGAGACGATTCCACGGCAACAACATCTCCTTTTTCGAGTTTTAATTTGTTGCTATTGAGGAAATATCCCTTGCGGGTATTTTTGAATTGCACTTCCACGAAGTCGCAATCGTCCTGTGTTTCGGGAAGATCGCAGAGCCAGTCGAAGACGCTGAGTTTTTGTCCGGAATTGCGGCAGCATCCTTTTTTATTCATTTTGCAACCGCCGTTATCTAATGTAAAATCCATTTGTTAAGTAGTCAGGTGTTAGTAGTCGGGAGCCGAAATGCAGGAAATTATCTGCTAATTTCTTCTTTTCTTCTCCGCTTTTGTAATCCAATAAACAATTTAATTGCCTGATTGAAAACGCAAAGTTACTATTTTTTTATCAATGAGACGATGAACTTCAATGATAAATCGAAAAAGACCATCTTGGCCTGCACGTTGCCTTCAATGTGTCGTTCGGCAATAGCCAGATCGGTCATGATGCTTTCAATATTCCGCTCGTTGATGAATGGAGCAAATCGTTGAGAAAATGTCTCTTCGTTGTTATTCAGGTAATTGAGTTCCTCTTCGTGCAGGTTGAGAATGAAATTTTCGCGCACCATTTTCTGGGCATAAACGAAAAAACTCTTTTGGCGCTCGCGTCCGATCTTTGCCATTATCTCCGACCACTGCTTCATCTCTTTTACTTTTCGGGCATAAGCGGTTCGCATCAGAAAGATAAACTGTTCGAGATTAAACTGATTTTCATCGCTCGACTCAATCATCTCTTCGGCCTTGCGATAATTGCCATTGGCAATACGGGCTACATTTGCCGCTGATTCGGGAGTGAGCGAGAATTTCCTATGCAGTGCCTCTTCGAGTGATGCTCGTTCTATTTGCGGAATGTTGATGCGTTGTGTACGCGATTGTATAGTGGTCAGCAACATATCCGGCATCTCCGACACAAGAAGGAAAAGCGTCTTTTCAGGTGGTTCTTCCAGTATTTTCAGCAATTTATTGGCACACGTAATGTTCATTTTTTCCGGTTGCCAGATAATCATTACTTTATACTCCGATTCGTATGTCTTTAAGTTGAGTTTGCGCAAGATTTCACCACTTTCGGCTTCGTAAATCATCCCTTGTTTCCCGGAGCCGATGCCATTGATCCATTCGTTGACGGTGCCATAAGGATGTTCCAGTACAAAGTTGCGGAATTCAGCAACGAAATCATCGCAGACTGACGATTGTTTTCCTTCAGGCTTGATGATGGGGAACACAAAATGAAGGTCGGGGTGAGCCAGCTTAGCAAATTTCACGCAGGAGGGGCACGAACCGCAGGAGTCGGTTGCCGTGCGATGCTCGCAGCAAACATATTGAGCAAAAGCAATGGCCAGCGGTAACTTGCCGATGCCTTCGCCACCGCACAATAGCAGGGCATGAGGAATACGTTGTTCCTGTACTGCTGCGATAAGGCGTTGTTTGATAGCCTCCTGTCCTATGATTGATGAGAAAAACAAAGCGAATTAATGATTAATAATTAATAATACAATCTGGCAAAATGAGCATAATACAGCTGTTTGACAGACGAGCATCAATGCTTCATGCCGTCACAAAGTTCTTTGATGCGTTTCACAAAGATACGGATTTCTTCTTCGGTTGTATCGAATGAACACATCCAGCGGGCTTCGCACGTTTGTTCATCCCACAGATAAAACGGAAACTCTTTCTGTAATGGTTCCACAATGGCAGGTGGAATGAGCGCAAACACTCCATTGGCATTCGTAGGTTGTGTTATCTTCACCTGGGGAATAGTGCTTACTTCACGGGTCAGTAGTTGAGCCATGGCATTGGAATGAGCAGCCATGGTGAGCCACAGGTTGTTTTCGAGCAGGGCAACAAACTGTGCGGAGATGAAACGCATTTTTGAAAAAAGCTGAGCCAGTTGCTTGCGTACAAACTGAGCATTGGCAACCAGATCTTTATTGAAAATAAGGACAGCTTCCCCGATCATCAGTCCGTTTTTGGTTCCCCCGAAACTCATAATATCAATGCCGCAATCGACTGTTCCGGCTTTGGCGCTACATCCGAGTGATGCCAGAGCATTGGCAATACGGGCACCGTCAAGATGAACATAAAGTCCGTTTTGATGAGCAAACCGGCACAAGGTCGTAAGTTCATCCAATGAATAAACTGTTCCCACTTCAGTACATTGAGTGATGGAAATTACCCGTGGTTGTGTGTGGTGAATATTGCCAAGGTCGGAGAGGAACGGAGCGATAAGTTCGGGCGTGAGTTTGCCATCCGGTGTCTCTATCGCATGTAACTGACAGCCGGTAGCTTTCATCAATGCGCCGCATTCGTCAACGTTAATATGTGCCGTTTTTGAACAAAGAATGGAGTGAAATGATTGTACCGCACACTGGAGTGCTGTGATGTTGGCGCCGGTTCCGTTGAATACGAAAAGGACTTCAGTTTCCTGCCCAAATTGTTGTTTGAAAAGATGTTCAGCTTTTGCCGTAAACGGATCGTTACCGTAAGAGGAAACATGTGTCTGATTGGCTTCTGCTATTGCGTTGAGGATGTTCGGGTGGATGCCCGAATAATTATCACTTGCAAAACTTTTCATTCGTTGGTTTGTTGATATTTCAGGTATCTTCAAATCAACAAATCATAGAAGTTGATAACTGTTTATCCGCTTTTTGATCAAAGGTTTGCAGTCTTGTGATTTGAAGATTCCAATTGTTAAAGGAACTTGCGTTAATCAGTTGTCGTTGGCATCTTCAGAAATGTCAACAGCGGAAGCTGCTTGCCCTCTGTTTTTTTCGTTGACAAAACCTATCACTTCTTCCAGTCCGTTGATAAATTTCACAAAATCTTCTTTGTAAAGAAATATTTTGTGCTTTTCGAAAGATACAACCTGAGCGTTGTCCATTCCAGAAATACGCTTTTTGCTTTCTGTTATTGCAACGTAGTAATCTTCGTTACGACTCTGCTTAACGTCAATATAATAAATGCGTTTACCTGCTTTAATTGCCTTGGAAAACACAATGTCTTTCTCCTTATTTTCTCTGTCATCTCTATGTCTAAACTCACTCATTGGTTCCAGGTTAATTAAAGTGTAAAAATTGTTGCCAAAATTGGGAATAATTTTTGATTTTGTCAAGTATTCGACTCAAAAAGATTAGAAAATATTAGTTGTCGCCGGTCTCATAATCTTGTTTTTTGCATTATATTTGCAATATCGACGAAAGCAATAATTTTGTAAAATAGTGTTATGGAAACGAATTATGTAACAGTGGCCATTCATACCTACGAACGTGCACAGGTGCTCAAAACCCTGCTCGAACGGGTGGGAATAGAAGCGCATTTGCACCGGGTGAGTGAAGATCATCCTCAGGTGGCTGCAGGAGTCAGAGTCAGAATTAAAGAAAAAGATCTGGCTCATGCACTGCAGGTGATTGAGGAGATGGAAACCGCGCAAAGAAGCGGCGTGGATATATTGAATAAACCGCAGGCTCCGGTGGTAATGATACCGGTTGACTTTTCGGATTATTCGATTCGTGCGTGCGAATTTGGTTTTCGCATGGCAAAATTGCTCAGTGCCAAGGTTGTTGTGCTGCATGCTTATTACAGTCCGGTGTTTTCGATAGCACAACTTACCGAAACGCTTTCATATGACATTTATGAAAATGAGGCGGTGAGGCAGATTATCAAGAAGGCAGAAGGCGATCTGGAGAATCTGGCAAACCTGCTGAAACGCAAAATGCAGAAGAATGAATTGCCATCCGTATCATTTACCTGCGAGCTGAAAGAGGGAGTTCCTGAAGATGCTATCCTTTCGTATGTAAAAGAGAGAGAACCTTCATTGGTTGTGATGGGTACAAGAGGAAAGGATCAGAAAGAGGCCGATCTGATTGGCAGTGTGACGGCTGAAATCATTGACCGTTGCCGGGTGCCGGTTTTGGCCGTGCCCGAAAATGTCTCTTTATTTGATGGCGATGGCGTGTACAACGTGGCTTTTGCCAGTGGATTCGATCAGAAAGATCTGTTGGCTTTCGATAAGATGATGCAGTTTTTGAAACCTTTCAAAATAAAAGTGTTCCTGACTCATATCCAGTCTCACAAGGAAAAGAACTTCAATCAGGAACAGCTGAAAGGAATTACCGATTATTTTACGAAGAACTATCCAAACCTTGATTTTGAGTTCTTATCAATTAAAGACGATAATCTGTTGTCCGAATTACAGGCTGTTGTTGAAGAAAAGAGAATCGGCCTGATTTCGTTGAATTCACGGAAACGGAGTCTGTTCACGCACCTTTTCAATCCTAGTGTGGCGCACAAAATGATTTTCCATACCGACACCCCAATGTTGGTGTTCCACTCCTAAGAGAGAAGTAAGGTCGTGAGAAAGTGAGGTGGTGAGTAATCCGCCATCTCACTTTCTCTCTGCCTCGCCATCTCACTATCTATTTATCACTTCCAATTTTGCATATTTCAGCAGCAATGCCCGTGTGCCGTTGGTTCCGAAGTCGACGGTGGCTTTGTTGTTGCCATCCACGTTTTCAATATTGACAACCTGCCCGATGCCGAACTTCTCGTGCCGAACCGTGTTGCCGATGGCTATTCCGCCTGCCGATTGAACGGCTTGGGTTGAGGATTCTCCAGATGAGTTGCTTAATTTTTTCCACTTATTGGTTTCGTGCGAACCTACATTGGTCAATATTGGTTGTGGACGGTTGTAAGCGGTTGGCGAGCTGAACAGCTCCCGTTCCTTGTCGATGCTGCGTTCCTGACCTCTGCCGTACATCGTTTTGTAATCGATGGGCAGGTCGAGGTATTGCTGGTCGATGTCGCCCAGAAAGCGGCTCGGGTTCTGAAAATTGAGCTGCCCGTTGCGGAAGCGGCTTTTGGCATAACTGATAAAGCACTGCTCTTCGGCGCGGGTAATGGCCACGTAGAACAGGCGACGCTCCTCTTCCACTTCACTTTCGCTGTCCACATACCCTGAGGGAAACAACCCCTCTTCCATTCCCACAATAAATACGTTGCGGAACTCGAGTCCTTTTGCCGAGTGGATGGTCATCATGGTGAGCTTCTCGGCATCTTCGTCGTTCGCGTTATCCTGATCGGTAAGCAACGATACTTCCGACATAAACGAAACCAGTCCGATTTCGGTTTCGCCTTCATTGACGCGTTGCTCGCAGAATTCGTGCATACCGTTCACCAGTTCATGCAGGTTCTCCTGCTTGCTTAGGTTTTCCGGTGAAGTGTCCACGCTGACATCGGCCATGATGCCTGCTCCTTTGACCACCTCTTGTGCCATTTCGTAAGCATCCAGTTGCGGCGATTTTTCAATGAACGAGAAGATCAGGTCGCGGAATTTCGAGAGTTTACCGGCTGTTCCGGCATTGACTGCCAGGTTGAATTGCAGCGGATCGCTCAGCACTTCCCACATGGAGACATGATGCAGATGTGCGCAGTCGGAAATTTTGCCGACGGTTGTATCGCCGATACCGCGTGCCGGATAGTTGATGACACGTTTCAGTGCCTCTTCGTCGTAGGGGTTGATGACCAACCGGAAATAAGCCAGCACATCTTTGATTTCTTTGCGTTGGTAGAACGACAGTCCGCCGTAAATTTTATAAGGAATATTGCGTTTGCGTAGTGCCTCTTCAAAGATACGCGACTGAGCATTGGTGCGGTAGAGTATGGCAAAATCGCTGAACGGATGGTGCTGGGTCAGATGAATTTCCGAAACCTTGTTGGCAATATTAAAGCCCTCTTCGGTATCGGTCATGGCGCTGAACACCTGAATGCGTTGCCCTTTGGCATTTTCCGAAAAAACGTTCTTCTGAATTTGTGTTTTGTTTTTCTGAATCAGGCTGTTGGCTGCCGCCACAATGCTTTGGGTAGAACGGTAATTCTGCTCCAGTTTGAACAGTTTGCTCTCCGGAAAATGGTTTTTGAATTTCAGAATGTTGTCGATGTTTGCTCCACGGAACGAATAGATGCTCTGGGCATCGTCGCCCACCACCGAGATGCGTTGGTGCTGTTCGGCAAGACGTTTTACGATAAGATGCTGCGCGAAGTTCGTATCCTGATACTCATCTACGAGGATAAACGCGAAACGTTGCCGGTAATTGTTCAGTACGTCGGGATAGTCACGGAAGAGAATGTTGGTATAAAGCAACAAATCATCGAAATCCATGGCATTGGCCTGACGGCAGCGTGAAGCATACAGCGCGTAGATATCGCCGGTGCGCGGAATGCGTGCAGCACTGTCGGCTTTGTACAAATCGCCGTTGCTTTGGTATTTGTCGGCCGTCAGCAGGTTGTTTTTGGCAAACGAAATACGACCGTGAATCACCGCTGGTTTGTAAACTTTATCGTCGAGTTGTAGCTCCTTGACAATGGTTTTGATCAGACTCTTGGAATCGGCCGTATCGTAGATGGTAAATCCCGACGTGAACCCGAGTTTTTCGGCTTCGGCTCGCAACATGCGTGAAAAAATGGAGTGGAACGTGCCCATCCAGAGCCATTTGGCCTTGTCGCGACCCACCAGCGTGGCGATACGCTCCTTCATCTCACGGGCCGCTTTGTTGGTAAAGGTGAGCGCAAGAATAGACGAGGGGTGCAGACCGCTCAACAGCAGGTATGCTATTTTGTAAGTCAGCACACGGGTTTTGCCCGAGCCGGCACCGGCGATAACTAACGACGGCCCTTCGTTGTAGGCAACCGCCTGCCGCTGACTTTCATTGAGATGCGAGAGAAGTTCTTCTAACTGATTCACGTTGATGATTACCAATTAAATGACAATAATAAATCTTCAAACAAAAAGGAGAGATGCAAATCTGATTTTACCATTAAGAAATTAAGAATTAAAGATGTTTGCTTAACTTCTTCATGCCTTAATGGTAGTCGGTATTTTTATTATTGTGCAGTAAGTTTATTCCGACAAATTCTTTTGAGACAGTTGATGAAATCGTTTCAGGTCGGCTTTGACCCCTTCGGACAGATCGTATTTGCGGATGCCCTGAATGGCACCTTCGAGCGCCATCAGTTCGTGCAGACATGCTCCGCTGTCTACAGTCTGTAAACGGAGAAAAGCCTGTTTGCTGCCGAGTGCCCGGAGCTCTTCCGGCGTAGAGATGCCCACTTCATTGAGTTTGGCTGCGACTACTTTACCGATATTCACCTGTTTAGCAAGTTCGTTTTCCATACGGTAAAGGTAGAAAAAAAGACGCGAAGCTACAAAGCGAACCTTGTATCTCCGCGCCAATACAATGTGACAATTTGATAATATGCTAATATGCCAATTAACTACTGGCTACTGACTACTATCTCCTGCCTACTTTTTCAAAATGCGTCGATAATTGCAACGAAGTCGGCTGCTTTCAACGAAGCGCCACCGATCAGGCCACCGTCGATGTCGGGTTGAGCGAACAGTTCAGGAGCGTTTTTAGCGTTGCAGCTACCACCGTAAAGGATAGAGGTGTTGTCTGCGATTTCCTGACCGAATTTTTCGGCGATGATGCTACGGATAAATTTCAGCATATCCTGAGCCTGTGCGGTAGAGGCTGTTACACCGGTACCGATAGCCCAGATAGGTTCGTAAGCGATAACCAGTTTCTTGAAGTCTTCAGCGCTGAGGTTGAAGATAGTTTCTTCCAACTGATTTTTAACGAATTCGTTTTGTTTGTCAGCGTTACGAATGTCGAGTGCTTCGCCGCAGCAGTAGATCGGAGTCAGACCGTTAGCCAAAGCCAAAGCCACTTTGTCGTTCAGGATAGCGCTGGTTTCGTTGTAGTATTCGCGACGTTCGGAGTGGCCGAGGATTACGTATTCAGCACCGGTAGATTTTACCATAGCGGCACTTACTTCACCGGTATAAGCACCCGATTCTTTGTTAGCACAGTTTTGAGCAGCAACGCCGATTTTCTTTGTATCAACGGTTGCAGCAACAGTTGCGAGGTGGATAAACGGAGTGCCGATTACTACGTCGCAATTAGGAGTTTTTGATGCTAAAACTTCGTTCAATTCTTTGGCCAAAGCCACGCCTTCTTGCAGGGTTTTGTTCATTTTCCAGTTACCTGCTACAATGTTCTTTCTCATTTCTAAATGTATTTATTTGATGGATGGAAATTAAAAATCTCTCTTATTTCTGAAATCGTTTTATAAGAATTTGCCGCAAGACGATAAATGCGGTCGTATATGCAATGGCCACAGCCATAACCAGCAACCACGATGGAATGGTCGGCATTTCATCTTTGGGATTATTGCTCAATGGTTTGTCGAACGATGGTAACCAGCCGTTAGGCCAGTGATTAATTACTGTTCCATTGTGTAACAGAATCAATCCCGGATTGGAGCGGATGGTTGTTTTAAGCATAATCGGGTCGGCATTACAAATCTCTGCTTTCAGTCCTGTTCTCTTTACAAAATCATCCACATCGCTCCCCGTTGAGGCCGTTAAACAATAGAACGGATAGTTATTTTTCTTTGCATAGTCTGCAATGGTGTTTATCTTTTCGAAACGGTCGGTTGCGGCCTTGTTCAGGTCGTATGCCACCAACAGGAAAGAATAGCCTTTATTGCCCAGTACGATGTCAGTGATTTCTCCATTTGCCGAACTCTGAATCGAAAAGTCGTGAATGGGTGGTTTGTATCCTTCTTTGACCAAAACAGTTTTCTGATCAACGAACTTCCAGGTGCTGTCAGTAGCGGGATAGTTGTTAAGCGTAAACTCTTTCTTTACCCCGTTTTTCGCGTAAATAAACGTGGTGGTATATTCGTCTTTGGGAGCCCCATCAGGAATCTTCATTCCTTCAGGGATGTTGGCTCCGATCTTGTAAGGTCGGAAATCGACCATCGGCAGGTAGTGGTAGTTAAAGTGCGACAAAGTCATCACGCTGAAGAACGAAAAGGCTACCAGTATCCATTCTGACAGCGGCCGGAGAGTGGTAGTGTGATGTTTGCGCAACACAAGGATGCCGATAATCATTGCCAACAGTACAATATTTTTGTAGAACGTAGCTTTGTTGCTGATGACTAACGCATCGCCAAAACAGCCGCAGTCGTGCACGGGGTTGGCTTTGTAGATCCACGCCGTGAGTCCTGTCATGAAGAGCATAAAGAGCAGGGCAACCCACGAAGTTTCCTTCAGGCGGATACCGGCAATGAGATTCAATCCGATTACCATTTCTAATGCAGAGAGCAAAACGGACAACACCAGTGCGAATGCGCTGAGGCTTTCTAGACCCATGGCGGCAAAGTAATCCTGAAATTTGTAGGAGCCACCCAGCGGGTCGATAGCTTTAACAAAGCCCGAAAAGACAAACACTGCGCCAAAGAGCCAGCGTAGTATTCGAAGTGTATTTTTGTGTAGAGAATTCATGTTATTGTTCTCCTTCAAAATCTATTTTAATCAACGCAAAGATGGCATAATTTACCATGTCGGAGTAGTTGGCATCGATGCCTTCGGAGATCAACGTTTCTCCGTTGTTCGACTCGATCTGCTTGGTGCGGTTAAGCTTTTGCAGAATAATGTCGGTGTACGAGCTGACCCGCATTAGTCGCCATGCTTCTCCGTAATCGTGGTTTTTGGCCATCATCAGCGTTTTGGTCTGCTGAATATATTTGTCGTAAAGCGCCAAAGCCTCTTCCGGAGCAAGGTCTGGCTGATCGGCATAACCCAGCGCAAGCTGAATCAATCCGATGACACCGTAGTTGACAATGGCAATCCATTCGCCGCGCGTTCCTTCATCCACCATTGCCTCCTTCTTGGTTTCGAGGCTGCGGATACGATTGGCT
>JAUZOL010000089.1 GCA_030706455.1 Bacteroidota bacterium | reverse complement strand
AGAATAGGCAATAGTCAGAACGGTTAACCCGAACGCCAAGGCTACTCCCAAAAGGCCAATACCAACGTTTGGAAATGCGGCGGCCAGAACAGCGCTACCACAGCCACCCAAAACTAACCAAAATGTACCGATCAATTCAGCTACCAGTTTTTTTGTCATAATTTTGTTGTTTAATGTTGATGCAATTTAGGTAAATAATATAAATTTATTGCAAATGTAGTGCTAATCTGCACATTATGTGAGGCCTGTGGGTGTTATGGCGCGTAATTTGAAGAAAAGGAGGACGCGTAAGCATGTGCTTTTATTTTGTAAATGTAAGATTGTCAGGTTGTTGAAGGGCGGTTGTTCGTCCTTCTTCTCAGTTTGAAAAGTGACAAATTGAATTGGTCAAGCCGATGTAATAATAGGAAGAAAAATTGATTACAACCTGATTTCTATGTCAATAGGCAATATGTCGGGTGCCTCGTGAAGCGCTATGATGGTCGTACAGTTGTGCGCTTTAGACCATTTTAGAATCAGGTTGGCAATTTTTTCTGCCAATTCTTTGTCTAATCCGGTAAATGGCTCGTCGATAAGTAGTAGTCGAGGATTGGATGCCAATGCTCTTGCTAAGGCAACGCGTTGGTTTTGTCCGCCACTTAACTGGTTCGGGTAGTTGTCCGAAAGCTCTCTAATCTCCAGGGCGTTCAGAAGCTCTGTTAATGTTGAAGTTTCTGTTTCTTTCGGCGCTGTTAGCAGAATGTTTTCTTTGGCTGTCATCCAGGGTAACAAGATCGGACTTTGAAATAAATATGCTTTTGCATGTTCATTGCCCGTTATTGATCCTTCATCGCTATGCGTAACGCCGGCCAAAATGTCGAGTAGCGTCGTTTTTCCTTTTCCCGATGGTCCGGTAACCAGACAAATGCTGCCTGATGGAATCTCTTTTGAGAGTTTTTCAAAAAGCAACTTGTCTGCGTATCGTTTTGTTATTCCACTTAATTTGAGAGCTGCATACGCTGGGTGACTCATGCTTTTTCGATTCTGTCCTTTGGTAAAGGTTCTCTGTAGTTTGCTTTTTAGTAAATATCTTATAGCTTCAGTGAGCATAAAACTCACCACAATAGCAATAAAGGTCCAGGCGATCAGATCCGGTACATTGATAAACATTTGTGCAGTTCGCATTTCAACACCTATGCCGGCAAACGGTTTTGACAGCACTTCGCCCATGATAATTGCCTTCCAGCCGAAACCGAAAGCGGTAACACATCCACTTTCAACAAAAGGCTTTAATGACGGCCAGTATATGTATCTTGCCTTAGTCCGGAAGTTTATCTGATAAACAAATGCCAGTTTCTCATAATCGCTGTTAATGGATTGTACGCCTTTGATAATGTTTTCGCAGAGAACCGGAAACATGGTCATCAGCGCAATAGCGGGCGCAACGGCTTCTGTCGGGAGCCACAGGATGATTAGCAGGATAAATGCGACTACGGGCGTTGAGCGTAGTGTGGAGAGCAAGGGATTGAAATAGTGGAACCAGAAGTTCTTTTTGCCACACAGAAATCCAACCGGTAGAGCCAGTAAGAAAGCCACGATGACTCCGGCTAAACCTCGGAGCAGCGTAGCTCCGAGCGAAATGTAGAACGAGGGGAGCGAAAACAGATGCAGCACAGAGAGGAACAATCCACTAACCGATGGAATCAGTTGCGGATAGTCTATCCATGAAGCCACAGCTTGCCAAAGGATAAGGGCAGTCGTCGCGGAGAGTATCCATGCTGTCGTTCTTTTGTGCTTCATTGCGTGCGTTTATTCGTTGTTTGTGTGGAAGCCAATTCGTCGGCGCGGCTCATTGGCGAACCGCTTGTCGGCTTGCAGTTCGGATAGAGACTGGTTAAGCAGCTCCAACTGCAGGCGAGTGTCTTCGTTAATATCATTTTGGTCGACAAAAATTTCTTCCATGTACAGTCGTAGTTCCCGAACTTCCTGTTGCAGTTCGACCATCTTTTCGGAGGTAGTGTTGGTTAGCAGCTGCCGGGTTGCTACGAATGCGCGCATGATGGCAATATTCATTTCAATGGCAACGTCACTGTTCAATAATCCGGATAGCATAGCAACCCATTGTTCTGTAAAGGCATACGGCAGATAGCGACGGCCTCCTTTGTTTGAGGTCACAAATTGTGACCTCAAACATTCCCACTCGCTTTCAGTGAGTTGGAACATGAAATCAGAGGGAAATCGTTCCGTATTTCTCTTTACAGCCTGGTTTAGTACTTTTGTTTCTACCCCGTAAAGTGCGGCTAAATCACGATCCAGCATTACTTTTTGGCCTCTGATTGTATAAATCTTGCTTTGAATCAGGTGTGTTTCCATGCGAATTCGGTGTAGTATCCGTTTCGCAAATATAATTCAAAAAATCAGTTCTAACCGCCAGAGAGTAAAAGAATGCGGCGTGAAATGAAGTGTAGCTATTCCGGACGTCACAAAAAAACGCCGTCGTCCGAAGACAGCGGCGTTTTCTATATTTATTGGTAAGAAATTATTCCGAAACTACTTCGAAAGGAATTTCTACGGTTACTTCTTTGTGAAGTTTCAATACTGCTTTGTATTGTCCAACTTCTTTAACAGCTTCTTTGATAACGATTACCTTGCGGTCAACATTATAGCCGGCTTTTTCGAGAGCTTCAGCAATCTGAATGTTGTTAACCGAACCAAAGATTTTGCCTGTTGAGCTGGTTTTTGCACCGATCGTGAGAGATACACCTTCGAGCTTTTGAGCCAGTTCCTGAGCTTCAACTTTAATTTTTTCGAGCTTGTGAGCACGTTGTTTCAGGTTCTCGGCAAGCATTTTTTTAGCTGAAGGAGAAGCGATAACGGCTTTTTTTGTAGGGATCAAATAGTTACGACCGTAACCGTCTTTCACTTTTACGATATCGTCTTTGTATCCCAAGTTGTTAATATCTTCTAATAAAATGATTTCCATATAAATTCCTCCTTGTTTATTTCATCATATCGGTTACGTAGGGAAGCAAAGCCAAATGGCGTGCTCTTTTCACAGCTTGAGCTACTTTGCGTTGATATTTCAACGAAGTACCGGTGAGACGACGAGGAAGGATTTTGCCTTGCTCGTTCAGGAACTTTTTCAGGAATTCTGGATCTTTATAGTCGATGTATTTGATGCCGTTCTTTTTGAAACGACAGTATTTTTTCTTTTTTGTATCAACTGTCGGTGGGTTCAAATATCTGATTTCAGGATTGTTTGCTGCCATAATTATTTTTCCTTTCCTTCTTTTTTAGACGATTTCAAACTTTTTCTTTTTTCGGCGTATTCAGCGGCGAATTTGTCCATGTGGAATGTCAGGAAGCGGATGACGCGTTCGTCACGACGATACTGAAGTTCCAGTTTTTCTACCAAAGAAGGTTCTCCTTTGAATTGCAGCAAGGCATAAAAGCCTGTTGACTTTTTTTGAATGGGATAAGCAAGCTTGCGCAGGCCCCATTCTTCTTCATTGACAATTTCAGCTCCCTCTTGTGTGAGGATGCCCTTGAATTTGTCAACCGCTTCCTTCATCTGAACATCAGACAAAACGGGAGTTAAAATGAAAACGGTTTCGTAATGGTTCATACTTAAATTTTTAATTATGTGGTTAAAAATGCGGGTGCAAAGATAGTGATTTTTTATTTGTGGGCAAATTGTTTGATAGACAAAATTTTCCATCTGTGAATTTACTCTGAAAATACTATCTCTGCACCCGCGAGAATGTAACGGAAATGCTTATTTCAGGTTGATTTGCATAGCGTCGTCTTTCAGATCGCAAACAGGTACCTGTTGCTGACCGAAGCCGTGCAAGATCACTTTAACTTGCTTGAACTTGCTGCTGTAGTTACCTTCCCTGGTCGAAAAAGTCAACTTGTCGCTTGCGGCATCGTAGTTGATGCTTCGTTTGTAGAATTGGTTTTGTTCGTATTGATAGGTTTCTCCGTCGTCTTCGTAATAAACAAACGAACTATTGTCGCTCCCTTTCCAGATGTGCAGATATAAAATGCCGTCTCCTTTTTCTTTTGTGCTTTGAACGGTACATTGCATGGGGATGATAGCTCCGGCTTTGATAAATACCGGCAAATTGGTTAACGGAGCATCTACGTTGTAGATTTTTCCTCCTTCATACACTTTGTCTTCGCTGCGGAAACGATACCATTTGCCGCTACCGGGCAAGTAAGCCGATGTAACGTTTGTTGTTGAAACGACAGGGCAAACCAGCATGTTTTTACCGAAAAGGAACTGGTTTTGGAAACGAGTGTCGTAAACATTGTTGTCATAAGTGTAATCAATCGGCAACATGCGGTTAACCGGCATGCCGTCGGTATGAGCCTGATAGAATGTGCTGTAGAGGTACGGCATCAGTTGATAACGTTCTTCGAGTACTTTGCGGATTTTGTCGGTGTTGGCATCGCCAAAGAGCCACGGTTCACGCGAGTTGTAGTCGATATGGGTATGATTGCGGAAAAGAGGCGTGAATTCGCTCACACTCATCCAGCGAACAAACATGTCGGGGGTCGGGTTGCCCATGAATCCACCGATGTCCATGCCAACATAAGGAACTCCGGTTACACCCATGCTGTTGATGAGGCGTATGCCGAGCAGGATGTGCTCATCGCTGCTGACGTTGTCGCCGGTCCATTGGGCCGAATATTTCTGAACGCCGGGGTAAGAAGCTCTCGTTAATACAAACGGACGTTGACCGTTCATCAATCGTTTGGTTCCTTCGTAGGTAGAACGAGCCATCAGCAAACCGTAAGCGTTCTTTACTCCGTTCAATGTTTGCTTGTCTTTTCCTTCACCGAATTCGATCAGTGTAGGAATTTCTTTGCCCCAGGCAGAGGGTTCGTTCATGTCGTTCCAGAATCCGCGGATGCCATTGTCGACGTGCGATTGTTTGAAGTTATTGCCCCACCATTTGCGGGCTGCTTCTTTGGTGAAATCGGGGAAATGACACGGGCCGGGCCAAACGTGACCGATGTACGGTTTGCCTCCGGGATAGGTGGCGAAGAAATGATTTGCACGCCCTTCTTCGTAAGCTTTGTATCCTTTTTCAACTTTGATCCCCGGATCGATGATGGTAACCATGTCGAACTGCATGGATTTCATTTTGTCCATCATTCCTTTTACATCGGGAAATTTATTGCTCCAGGTAAACACTTTGTAATGATCCATGTAGTTGATGTCGCACACCATTACATCAGCCGGCATTTTTTTGTCGCGGAATGTTTTGGCGATAGAAAGCAGTTGTTCCGGATTATCGTAACCCCAGCGCGATTGTTGAAAGCCGAGACTCCAAAGCGGAGGCATCGGTGTACGACCGGTAAGTGCTGTATAATCTTTTATAATCTCAGGGACCGTCGATCCTCCGAAGATGTAGTAATTCATGTCTCCGTCGTCTGCTCCGAAATAGAACAACTCCTGATTGGCTCCTCCTCCGAAGTTGAAGTAGGATTTGTAGGTGTTGTCGAAAAAGATACCATAGCAAACCTTGTCGTGAATGCCGATAAAAAACGGCAGGGTAGAGTAGAGTGGATCTGTATCCACGCCATAGGCCGGAGTGTCTGCATTCCAGTTGTAGAAAGCGTGCTCGCGGCGGTTAATGTCGCCCGTTTTTTCTCCCAGTCCGATGAACTTCTCGTCGGTATGGATTTTTTTGTAGCAACTTACATTGTTGCCGTACCAGCTGATGCCTAGTGTTGCTTCATCGCTACAAAGTTCTTCCCCTTTGCTGTTGTAAACCGAAATTCGGAAAGGATTTTTTGAAATATGGATGTTCAAAGAATCAGTTGTGAGTTTCAGACTTTCGCTATTGTTTGTTTCCAAACGTAAGGCTCCGTTGGGCGTCAGGTTGTCTATTGCCCACGAACTGTCATAGTTAGGCTTGGTTTTTGTTGCTCTTACCCGGATGGTAGTTGCGTTGTAGGCGGTAATGGAGACGAACGCGTTGGCCGTTTTGATGGTAAAGCCTCCTTTGACGGGAGAAACCGAAGTGACTTTTCCAATCTGCTCACTCAGCCGGTGAGCCTGCCCAAAGCTGCTGGAAATCATAAAGAGTGTAAGTGTAAGAAATGCAATTCGTTTCATTGCTGATTAATGGTTGATGTTGTGTTTGATAAATGAGGTTTGCTTCCGAGAGGAAGTTGCTGCAAAGTTAATCGTAAGAATTTAATTTTCCAGTTTGAAACGAACCCTCCATCTTCCTTCGCTGAAATCGTGGCTGATGATGACGAATTTTCCGATCTCGGAGGTGTTCTCAACGTGTGTGCCTATGCAGGCGCATGCATCGTAGTCGCCGACCCGTATTACGCGAATGGTTTCGCTGGCATCGTCGGGTAGTTTGCCCAAATCGAGAAAAGAGGCAGCTTCTTCTTTGTCGACAAAGCTGATCGTAACCGGAAGATTCGATGAAATGACTTCATTGACGGTATTGGTTATTTGGGCGATTTGTTCTTCAGTCGGCGCTTCCGAAAGCAGGTAGTCGCATTTTGACTTTTTACGTTCAATATGGGCGTTGCGCGAACGCGGACATCTGAACATGCGCACCATGGTTTGATTCAAAATGTGCTCTGTTGTGTGCATGGGAGGGTATTCTTGCTTGTTGTGAGAATTTAATTCCGGTGTTTCCATTTTTTATCTTGCGTTATTTGATTGTTATTGTTTGACTTGCCGAATGTGCCGAAAATTCGGGAGCGTACTGGCACTGGATGGTTGCAATGCCGTTGCTGTAGGTTCCGCCCCGTGTTATCCAGGTCGAGTATTCGAATACGTAGGTTCCTTTCGGCAGGAATGAGAAAAAGAACTGTGTGGAAGCGTCCTTGGTACTTTGGTAGTAGCATACCCGTTCTTTCCATCGGCAACCCGAAAGTTGTTCGGTAGGTTCGAGGCAGGCAGCCCGCTGGTCGGTGAGGGCAACGTACTCCATGTCACGATCGGTTGTCACAACAAGGCGTACCGTCACTTTGTCGCCGACTTTCAGTGCCGAACCATTGGAAACAGGCGTCAGCACCGGACCGGTTGGCGATGCCTGCTCGAGGTAGAGCTTTTTGTCGACGTTCAACTGAGCACCTTTTTGTGCCGTTACGTTGTTGAGCGAGGTTTCGTATTGCCAGTAGAGTGCGCCCCATGCCGGATGCGTTTCGTTGTTTTTGACGGATATTTCGGCCATTGTCGGTTTGATTTCGTCGCCGGCAAAAGTACTTTTGAAGTATCCGGTTCCGGCTTCTTTGGTATTGCTGGTTACAACTTGTTTCCCCAGTTTTACCTGCACGTCGTTTTTGCCCGACAACCAATTCGAACCATTCATCAGCAGAGCATACACCGCGTCGGCGGTGGCGATGGGCGAGTGCCAGCGTTCGGTTTGCTTTTGCGACAAGAGCCAAAAGCGCATGTCGTCGGTTTGCTGCGCGTTGTTGTTGATTTCGGATAAGGCTTCAATAATAGCTGTTTGTGTGGCAATGTCCGATTCGTGCCACCAAAGTCCGCTCCGGTTGTTTTGCCAGAACATTCCTTTTTCGTCGGTTGTTGTGGCATTTTCTTCCAGCGATTTTACGATGTCGGTAGCCAGCTTTTTGTCGCCGTATCGTTGGGCGGTGACGGCTATCAACGCTTTGCCGAAAAGAGTGCAGTCGGTCCAGTTGGCGGCCAACAGTTTTTTGAAGAAGTCAACAGCTTCCACTGCTTCTTTGTCGGTGGCAATGTCGCGGTAAGAGCTTCGCATGTAGAAATAGTAAATTTGATAAGGCGAAAGCCATTTGCGTTTTTTCCACTCTTTGTCGTATCGTTTCATGTCGTCAAAATCGTGTGCCATGCTTTGATCTGTATAGCGCAACGCTTTTCGGATCATCTCTTGCTCTTTGTCCGAATAGCTTTCGGCTCCCATGCGGGTAAGGCGTGCCATTCCTTCGAGAATGTATTGTGTAAGAAAACGGTCTTCGCTCATTCCTTTGAACCATGTGAATGCGCCGTTGCTTAATTGCAGAGCACTTAACTTCTCCATAGCCTGACGACGGTTGTCGGCCTGACGGTTTGTATCGAAAAGCTCCGCGATCCGTTGCTTTTGACTTGATTCGCTTTTGGCTTCCAATACCCACGGAGTTTCTGTCAACAAGAGGTTTTTCAGCTCCTCGTCTTTTTCAAGATTCGATTGCAGGGCGTTGCCCGATTGTTGCCATTGCCGGAAAGTATCTGCAATTTTTGGGTCGGATTTTACGATTGCGGCGGCTAATGTATTGGCGTAATAGGAAGAAAACCAGCAAACGGAGCAGTCGTTGTCGGGTAGAGCCAGTGCGGGAAGCGCCTGCAGGGCATACCATGTCGGATTGGCGGTCATTTCGAGCGTCAGGCTTTTGCTGTCTACTTTAGCTGATTCCGTTTTCAGGCGTTCGAAGGTGAATTCTTTGGTCTGTTTCGTTCTGACCCGGAACGGGAAGGTTTCGGTCACCCGCAATTTGTCGGGCAGAACAGGCAGATAGTGTTCTTCGCCGTCGCTGAATTCGTCGGTGGAAGCCGTTACTTTGCAGATAAGCATTTGTTTGCCAGCAAAACCGGCAATCTTCCAGGTAAGCGTGATGGTGCCATCCGGTTCGGCAACAAAAGTGCGGTTGGCCTCTGCTACCGGAAGTGTCTGGTTGGTTTCGGGGTCGGTGAGTTCTATGCGGGCGTTACCAGCCTGTCTTTTGTCCGAAAGATTCACCAGTTTGGCCGTGATGGTCAGGGTGTCGCTTTCGCGGACAAAACGGGGCATATTGGGTTGCACCATAAGCTGTTTTTGAGTCACGGCCTGTGCCGACCATTGCCCGAAATAGAGGTCTTTGGTGTGCGCCAGTCCCATCACATTCCAGCGTGTGAGCGACTCGGGAACAGTGAAGGAGAACGATACCTTACCGTTCTCATCCGTTCGCAGTTGCGGATAGAAGAAAGCCGTTTCGGCAAAGTTTTTTCGGGGAACAATATCTTGTTTTTTTTCAGCGGAGCTATTTGTAGTGCCTTTAAATTGGGGCATTTCTTCTACAATAGTGAATACTTCTTCTGATTTTGCAGAGCTTTTTAGCTTCCTTTGACGTGGAGATAATGCGATATCAGTCGTTACATAGTTGTCTAAAATTATTGTAGGGGGAGTGATCGGGTTTATAGCATGTTGATAGTTAATGTAGTCTATAAAAGTGTTGCCTGTCAAATAAGTCCATCTGGGAGTTTGAGGGACACTATAGTAATATTTAGGGAAAAAACGCCAGGAATTTTCGTGAAAAATATCGAGAGACGCATCATACATACTTATCATACATTCTGCTTGTCTGTATTTGCCTTCATACTTTGGAATAATAATCTTCCATTCTTCCCGTGAGTTTGGCGTTAATTTGCTGCGAAAGATGGAAAATTTAGGTTCTAACTTTGGGTTGCGTTGCGCTCTGCGTATGGGAATTATTTCGGAGAAATTTTTTTCATCTCTGATCAATGAAATTACCATTGTTATTCCTCCATCGTATTCTTTTTTGAATGGGATTTGTAAATGCCGCATCTCGTTGTTAAATGTCATCCATTTGCTTTCCAGGACTTTGTTTCCATCCATCAATTCGTACAGCACCCTAGCATCGGAAGCCGATGTTCCAAAAAGAATATCGGCAGTTTCGCCAGGGTCACAGCTTGTTTTTAATTCCTGAATCCAGCAGTAGCTTTTTACGGGTGGTTTTTTGTCGTCGGGCGAATAAAGTACAAAGGTTTTTGTGGCTTCAGTCAGACGTCCTTGCTCGTCCTTTGCCGATAGTTTAATAAGATATTTCCCGGATTCCCACTTTTCGGGATGAGCAATGCTGATTTTCTTCTCATTTCCCGTGTCGAGATTGCCGCTTAAGAGTTGCCGTTCAATATTTGTCAGATCCTCGTTGTGTGCTCTTTCGGCATATTCAGTGTCGGGTTTTAGTCGTGACAATGTGTACGAAACTGTTGTTTTTACAGGAGCGTCATTCAGATTAAAAGCCGCTATCCCAATATCAAAAGACTTGGTTTTATCGACGATGTCCTTCGTGTCGGCGGTGAGGTACAAGGAGATGTCACCTATTGAAAATGACATCTCATTTTTTTGAGTTTCTCCGTTAGTGTCGGTAACGTCTGCGGTGGCAGAATAGGTGTAATATTGTTTGTATCCTACCGGAGTTTCATCTTGTTTTTGCGGAACAAACGAGATGTTAAATTGGCCTTTTTCGTCACTCTTGAGTTCTCCGTTTACTATTTCCTGACCCTGCATTCCCTGCCAGCGCATTAACCAGTGAGGGCGGCGAACAACACAGTATTTAACGGTCGCCTTCTCGATCGGAAAATCTGCATAGCTTCTGACATTCCCTCTGATGGTTACTTTATCTCCAAAAGACGGTGTTCCTTTGATGGTGTCAAATTTAATTTCGAAAGTAGGACGTTTGTACTCTTCGACGGAAAACGAAATGGAGGCTTTGTTTTCTATGTTAATAGAAAAATTGCCATTCAATCGGCCTTTCGGTAGCGTAAAACTGCCGGCGAAAGACCCAAAATCATTTGTTTTGACTGCTTGCGTGCTTACTTCCTGCCGGTTGGCATCGCGAAGAGTGATGTTGTAATTTTTATCAGCTATTGCCTGCGACGAATCCCGGGTGGCAAGCCAAACTATTCCTTTGAAATAAACCGTCTGCCCCGGACGGTAAATTGCCCGGTCAGTGAAAAGGGAAATACGTGGTTCTTTGTTCTCTTGCAGGTGCCCGGCATAAAAATAGGACGAGGCGCTGTTAACCGGAAAATATTTGTCGTTAGCATTGGTTAGTCGGATAAAGGTTCCGTACCGTTCGGGCGAAGAAAATTCACAATGACCGTTTGAGTCTGATAGAAACGTTCCGGTTTGTGAGAATTGTATTTTTTCTCCATACCCGTTTTGTGTGAATGCCTTTATAGATACTTCTTTCAGAGGATGCCCCGATACTCTGTCTACAACATACAGGTCGATCTTTCCCTCCTGTTTTGTGCGGGTAAAATATGCCAGATCCGATATCGCAAATTTTCCGCATACCTGCTTGTCCGGATTTGAGATGCCAGATTCTGATACGCAGTATTCATAGATGCCATAAGGTGGAGTTTTGACGACAATTGTTGTATCTGCTTCTCGAAAAAAAGGCGATGGTTTGAGGGTTGTCTTTTGTGTCTCCATTAAAACAGCGCCCTTGGAGATTTGATTCCTGTATGCCCGTTGCTGATTCTTGTAGTAGTCCACGGCATCGACGTCTATCCTGTACAGACGGATCTCAATCTGAGATACGTTCGCCGAAGAAAGTTTTATTTTCAGGGGACTTTTCGAAGCGATCACTTCCGGATTTTCTGCTTTTATCGTTCGTCCCGTAATCTGCTGCTGGATGGCTTTCAGTACGTTGATGCGCTTATATTTCGGGAAGCGTTGTATGCCCTCTGCACATATGTCAAAAGCACGTTTTTTGTAGTCCAGAAAACGTGCAGTCTCGTTGACTCTTTCCTTGTCATATTCGTCATGCTGAAGATAGTAGTTGGCGATGGTAGCCATTACTTCGACAACGCTCTCTGAGGAGGAATACTCCTGGCGCAATTGTTGTAAGGCGTTGAGGTATAAGTCGTCTTTCCGGGCAAAAGCAGTATTCTGGTAAATGTAGTTTAGACGTTCGAGATCCGTGTAAATCAATGCGGCTTTGTTGTTGTCCTTTAACCGGAAAGCAAGCCATTGTCGGTAGATGCTGAGTATTTTTCCTTTGTAAGTGCTGCCGGTGTCCGTCTGGAGAATGAAAGTTGTTGCCGGTTCAAATAATTCCCGGTCGTTTAATTCCTGATTGTCAATTTGAGCGTTATCGGAAAAGGAGGAAAGCGTCTCGATTGAACGGGCACACAGAAAATCAAAAAGCGTGGGTTGCAACGTGCGGCTGTCTGCTCCCGTTTCCATTATGGCTTCGTAACTGAGAGCGTTTGTGGATTGTAAAAGAGTAGCATTTGCCAGTGATGCTTTTACATGATAACCGATGGTGTCGGCAAAGATGTTAACGCTCCATTCTTTAATATCGGTCGGGATTTCTGCCGTAAGTTTCGTTCTCTGATTGATGGTATAGCTGTGCTGCTGGTAATATTGTTCGTAGAGTTTTGCCAACAGGCTGTGAAGTACTGCCTTTTCGACGGGATTCTTGTCGGTTGCAGTGTATTTTTCCATGGCACCGATTTCAGAAATAAAGCTGTCGCGATCCTTTTCCACCAGGAAACGGAAGCGGTAAAGCCAGCCTTTGAGAAATTGCGGACTGTTTTTCTCTGTTTTTGCAGCATTCATCAACGAATCGACAGCTTGCAATGCCGATTGCGGGCGGCTTTTTGATTCAAAAGCGGCTATTCTTTCCCATTGTTTTGCATAGTTGAACGAATTTGCCGTGATTGACAAAAAGATGAAACATCCGATCAGGATGAAGGAAAAACGAAGGTGTCTCATAATGGCCTGATTAGTTATGTTGAACAAAGGTAATTATTTTATTAAAATTACCGATGTGGTAGTCTGT
>JAUZOL010000088.1 GCA_030706455.1 Bacteroidota bacterium | reverse complement strand
TCAATTGGTTAAAAAACTATGGAAAATAATTATTGTATCATCATGGCAGGCGGAATCGGTAGTCGCTTCTGGCCGTTCAGCCGAAACAATCGTCCCAAACAGTTTCTCGACTTTTTCGGCACCGGACGCTCTCTCCTGCAAATGACTTTTGACCGCTTCAGTAAATTTGTACCGGCACAAAACATTTTTATTGTCTCGAATGTAATCTACAAAGACCTTATACTTGAACAACTTCCTGAAATCTCAGCAAATCAGGTATTACTGGAACCCTGCCGCCGCAATACGGCTCCCTGTATTGCTTACGCCGTACACCGCATCAAAGCACAAACCGAAAAAGCCAATATTATTGTTTCTCCATCAGACCACCTGATTCTTAAAGAAGATGAGTTTGGTTCTATCATCAAAAAGGGGCTGAATTTTATCGAGAAAAACGATTGCCTGCTGACTTTGGGCATCAAACCTAGCCGTCCTGAAACCGGTTACGGTTATATCCAGATTGCCGACGGGAAAGGTCCGCTTCGCAAAGTAATGACTTTCACGGAAAAGCCCGATTTGGAATTAGCCAAGGTATTCCTGAAGAGCGGAGAGTTTTTCTGGAACTCAGGGATGTTCCTCTGGAATCTTCAGACAATTGACGCCGCCTTTGAAAAGCTGTTGCCAGAAATGCACCAGAAGTTTTCGCAAGGCCAGGAGTTTTACAACACTGACAAAGAGCAGGAATTTATCAACGAAGCTTTTCCATCCTGCCACAACATCTCCATCGACTACGGCGTAATGGAAAAGGCCGACAATGTGTATGTGCTGACAGCCGATTTCGGATGGTCCGATCTGGGAACCTGGGGGTCGCTTTACGATTTGTCGGACAAAGACGACAACAAAAACGTTACTCTCAAGTGCAATGCTCAGTATTACAACAGCAAAGAAAACATTGTAACGCTCGAACCGGGTAAACTGGCGGTGATCGATGGTCTGGAAGGCTACATTGTGGCCGAGTCGAACAACGTACTGTTGATTTGCAAAAAAGAAAACGAACAACATATCCGGCAATTTGTTACCGATGCACAGGTAAAATTCAAGGAAGAGTATATTTAATTTCATGTGCCAATTACAAAATATGCCAGTGTGCCAATTAAATCCGATTGGCATATTGGCATATTGATTTATTTTCAAATTCATTTTATGAAGCAACTGATTTTTACTTTATTGATTATGACTTTATGCGCAACTCCTTCCCATGCCAAAGACGAAGCCAAGCTGATTGAAAAAAGCGACTTCAAGGTGCCGAACGGAGTGATGACACCCGAGGCGCTTTGGGCTTTCGGTCGTGTGGGCGATGTGAGTGTGTCGCCCGACGGCAAAAAAGTATTGTACAGCGTGCGCTACTACAGCGAGGAACAAAACAAGAGCAACGCCGACCTGTACATGATGAATGCCGACGGCAGCGGCGTACAGCGCCTGACGCAGACGGCCAAGAGCGAAGGCAGTCCGGCTTTCAGCCCCGACGGCAAGCACATCGGTTTTACCTATCCCGACAAGGATGGCAACGACCAGTTCTGCGAGATGACCCTCGATGGACAGGAGCGCAAACAGATTTCGTCGATCGACGGCGGTATCGAAGGATTTAAATATGCCCCCGACGGCAAACACATCCTTCACATCAAAACCGTCAAAAAAGAGAATCCGCACGAAAAACTCTTTGCCGGACTCGACAAGACAACGGGCCGCGTGAACGAAGACCTGATGTACCGCCATTGGGACGAATGGGTAGACAGCTATCCTCATCCTTTCGTGGCCGATTTTGACGGCAGCAACCTGAGCAACGACACCGACCTACTGGCGGGCACTCCGTTCGAGTCGCCGATGCGCCCGATGGGTGGGGTGGAGCAACTGGCATGGTCGCCCGACGGCAAAAAGATTGCCTACACCTGCCGCAAAAAGGTGGGTAAAGCCTACGCCCTTTCTACCAATTCGGATATCTACCTCTATGATATTGCCGCCAAAACCACCGAAAACATTTCGGAAGGAATGATGGGCTACGATATTAACCCGGTGTATTCTCCCGACGGCAAGAAAATTGCATGGGAAAGCATGGAACACGACGGTTACGAGTCGGATAAGTCGCGCCTGATGGTGTACGATTTTGCCACCAAAACCGCCAAAGACTATACCCAAAAGCTCGACCAGAGCGCTCACAACATCTGCTGGAGCAAGGATAACAGCAAACTCTATTTCATCAGTCCGTTCCACGGCGTGGAAGATATTTTTGTGGCTGACGTAAAAAGCGGCGCTATCCGCAGGGTGACCGAAGGTGTGCACGACTATCTCTCTATCGATCTGGCAGGCAAAAGCCTCATCGGATCGCGTCAGTCGATGTCAGCTCCTACAGAGATTTTCTCTATCAATCCGGCCGACGGCAAAGAGACCCAAATCTCGTTCGAGAACAAAGATTTGATGGCTCAGCTAAAAATAGCCAACGTGGAAGGCCGCTGGATCAAAACCACCGACAACAAGGATATGTTGACCTGGGTGATCTATCCGCCCAACTTCGACAAAAACAAGAAATACCCCACCCTGCTCTTCTGCGAAGGTGGACCGCAAAGCATGGTAAGCCAGTTCTGGAGCTATCGGTGGAACATGCAGATTATGGCCGCCAACGGCTACATTGTGGTGGCTCCCAACCGTCGCGGATTGCCCGGCTTCGGTCAGGAGTGGCTCGAACAGATCAGCGGCGATTACGGTGGACAAAACATGAAGGATTACTTCTCGGCTATTGATGCGCTTGCTAAAGAACCGTACGTGGACAAAGAACACCTGGGTTGCGTGGGTGCCAGCTACGGCGGATTTTCGGTTTACTGGCTGGCCGGTCACCACGACAAACGTTTCAAAGCCTTTTTGGCACACGACGGCATCTTCAATCTGGAACAACAATATTGCGAAACCGAAGAGATGTGGTTTGTAAACTGGGATTTGGGTGGCGCCTACTGGGATAAAAACAACCCCACGGCACAACGCAGCTATGCCAACTCACCCCACCGCTTTGTCGACAAATGGGATACCCCCATCATGGTGGTTCACAGCGAAAAAGATTACCGCATCGTAGCATCGCAGGGAATGGCAGCCTACAACGCAGCTCTGCTGAGAGGACTTCCGGCACGTTACCTCTACTTCCCCGACGAAAACCACTGGGTAACCAAGCCGCAAAACGGCATTCTGTGGCAACGCACCTTCTTCGACTGGTTGGATAAATGGCTGAAAACGTCCGAAAACTCGAAGTAATTCCATACGGACATACACAGCAAAGGCTTCATTGAACGCGACAGTTTAATGAAGCCTTTGTTATTTTACACCTCCCCTTACGATCAATTAGCTTAATAATTATTTTTTTACACCAGTCACAAATTGCATTTAATTTGTTAATTATTTATCGTATGTTTGTAGCGAAAATCGGTTCGCTGTGGAGCGTAAGTAACACACGGTTATTGAGGTTACAGACAGATTCTCGTTCAAGCTTAACGAAGTGTAACTTGGACGCAGAATAAAATCAGTCCCGTTGATACGGGATGAGACATTGATAACTGATTAGCCTCGCTGAACGTTGTTTGTGATTACAAGCCGCTCTTGTCTCCAGCACAAGTTACCGCTTCGCTCAAACTTGCGCTAAACATCAGGCAAACTTGGACTATAAGGGGCTAAAAAAATAAGACTGACATGAATTTCAATATAAAATTACGAGAACTGTATGTTACCTAAAAACTGTAAAGAAATTATTGACGGTTGGAAAATTAGGACGGATGAAATCTCAAACGGTGTTTATAGAATTGAAGTTGAGGATAAAATAGGACGACGTTGTGAAGTCACAACTCTTGATCCTGATGCTGGAGTAGAGCAATGTAAACAATATGCACTAAACATTGAACAACAAATTAAGGACAGAATTGCTTTATTTAATCCATGGAACTTTTCAAATAAATCACCACAGAATTATTCACATGACAAATCGCATAGAATTGTTTATCACGACTTACATGAAATTGGACAAGGTTCTCCTTTAACAGGGAAAGCCTATATGGTTGACGACCTTGATAGAACTAAACTAATCAATAGTCATGCAGCGGGATTACCTATTTGGGATTCTTCAAAAAACACTGTCGCTATTCCAATTTGGACTAAAACCTTATTAAGGGGGACTGTGCAGAGAATTGCAATTATAGATTCAACAAATAATGAAATTCGAATTTTCAAGAAAGTATTTGACGTAATCCAGTTTCTGACTTTTGAAAATGAAACACTGACATTTATTGAAGATCCATTGAGAAAGAAAAAAGAAATACATTTCGACATAGAGATTGAAAAACTTCATGAAACTAGAATATTGGTATAATTACGAAAACAATTCTTGTCGAAACGAAAGCCCAGCAGCTAACACCCGCCTGATGGCGCAAGTATGGCATATTCTCGTTCAAGCTTAACGAAGTGTAGCTTGGACGCAAACAACGTTCAGCGAAGCTAAAATAGAATCAGTTTGTAACTGGTTGCGGTTACAAGCCGCTCTTGTTTAGCTTCGCTGATCTTCGATTCCAGTCCAAGTTACGGCTATCGCCTAAACTTGAACTAAACAACAGGCAAACTTGTAACAAGTGGTGTTGTATTGATTTGCGGCAATTTGCGTTCTACTCCCCACTCCCGGAACCAACGGAAGTAAACCACCTCTAATCCTATAGGAATCGTTGTGTTTAATTGTAAAAATGATGCCTATAGAATACATTTTCTTTTAAAATCCGCCCCAATAGCTTAGTTTTTCATCAAAACTTCCACATCTTTGTAGTAAAATTAAGCACTATGGATTTTAAAGATAAAGAACTTATTATATTCGACTTTGATGGTACACTCATCAATAGCATTCCCGACTTAGCAACGGCTGTCAATAAAATGTTGACGCATTATACTTTACCAGGCATAGAGATAGATCTGATTGCGTCATTTGTTGGAAACGGAGCTTCTATGTTGGTAAAAAGAGCGTTGCAACTTGCCATGCAGGAGAAGGAACCAACGAGTGATTTTTTCGCAGAAGCATTTGCGTTTTATCTTTCGGCCTATAAAGAAGTATCGTGTCAGCAAACATTCACTTATCCGGGAGTAATAGAAACGCTAAATTACCTTGATAAAAAAGGCTATAAGATGGTGATCTGCTCGAATAAGCCGTTTGACTATATTGAACCGATACTCGATTTTCTTTCCATTAAACAGTACTTTAAACGCTGGCTTGGCGAAGACTCAATGCCGGAGAAAAAACCTCATGCCGCCCCTTTGCTCTATTTAGCGAAAGAGATGAATACGACAGCTGAAAAAAGCATCGTGGTGGGTGACTCAAAAAATGATATTCTTGCGGCGCAAAATGCGGGTATGAATAGCGTGGGTGTGACCTATGGCTACAATTACAACGAGAATATTGCAGATTATAAACCAAGTGTAGTGTTGGATCGTTTTTCTGACCTGCAAAAAATATTTTGAAATGAGTAAGATATACAATGTGGGCATTATCGGTGGTGGAATATCAGGTTCTGTTACTGCTTTGCAACTCGCCCAATACGGAATAGACAATATTTTATTTGAACAAAGAGAAAGCCTTGTGAATGGGCCTCCATTCTGCCACTTACACGCAGGAGGAAATCTTTACCCCGACATATCTATTGAGCAATGTAAACAGCTCATGCGTCAATCAATCGAAATGGCAAGACTATTCCCGCAATCGATTGACGAAAGACCGACCTTTATCAGCGTTCCAAAATCGGAAAAACTGGATGTAAATACGATTGAGGATAAGCTCAAACTCCTGGCAAACTACTATCAAGAGTTAGTGGACGAAGATGCATCTAATGAAGTGCTGGGCAATCCGGCCAACTATTACAAAGCCTATACGCACGAAGATTTGGTTGCATTAGCAAAACAAGCCACTGTAAAACGGCCCAAATCGCATGATGAATGGATGGCTAACGCTATTAAATACATAGATTTCGAGAAATTAAAAATGCCGGTTTTCTTAGTACAGGAATATGGCTGGAACCTGTTTCGGGTAGCCGCTCAAGCGCAGTTAGCGCTGACTAAGGCCAAAGAATGTACGCTACAAACGAATACTAAAGTCACAAACATCAAGGATGTACGCGGTCAGAATTTAGATTATAATTGGGAAATAAGCACAAAGGATGCCGTCTACAAAGTGAAGTATTTAGTCAATTCATCCGGCTATAAAACTGCTAATGTAGATGAATATCTTCAGCTAAACTCTGATCGACTGATTGAATACAAAGCGGCCTATATATCCAAGTGGCATAGTATTCCGGGCTTAATTCCCGAAATGATTTTTCACGGAGAACGTGGCAGTACGCACGGCATGGCACAGCTAACACCCTACGATAATGACTATTATCAAATTCACGGCATGACCAAGGATATCACCTTGTTTGACAATGGATTGATACAATCAAAAGAACATGTATCACCAGCTGAATTTAACTCTGCTATCAAACAGAAAATTGCTTGTGAATGGAATCAAAATGAAATCAACGAAAGAACTGAATCTGCCATCCGGTATGCAGCCCAATATGTACCGTCATTCAAATCTGCCACTGTGGGTGGACCGCCACTACACGGAGCACAGCAAATACCCGGAGATGACCCGAACCTAAGAGTAGGTGAAGTGTGTTTTCCATGTGAATCGTATGCACGTTCTGAGATTGTAAAAGCCTCTTCTGCCTTAACGGTAGCCTTGCAAATCATTCAGAAAATGCAGGAAGAAAACATTATTCCGGCATTTCAATCGAACGCAAAACAAAATGCACTGCTTGACAGCATCTCAAAAACCGAGATTGATAATCTGGCAAGTGAACTAGCCAGCCAACGCGGATATCCAAGCTCGCTTTCGCAACTGCTTATCAAAAGAGAATAAATACAATACGCAGGGATTATGCATTTAAGAATTAAATAAGGGGCTTCCGCCCCTGTAACCCCGACTTCCTTTTTATCCACGACGCTAAGGTCGGGATGTTCCACTTGCCACAAAAAGGACGCAAAAAAGACAATGCCGATCCTAATCTGACGTAGCATTAGTTACAAATTTCGCGTCTTGCTTTTGCAAAATTCTTAACGATGCAATAGTGCGGCAGCGGGTGATAATTCTATATTCCGAACTTCAAAACACTATATAGCATGAAAAAGATAACCTTAATAGCACTTGTTTGCATTGTCTCTGCAAACTTATTTTCACAAACCTATAAACTTGAAACTGTATTTTCTGACAATTCTTCAGACAAAACATATCTATCTCATTGGAAACTCATTGAAAACGAAAAACAAGCTCAAACTGACATATTTTCACTATGGGGATACCAGAATTACTTTGAAAGTAGAGACGACGGAAGTTATGAAGTCGAATATTTTAAAGGAAATTCAAAAGATGTATATCAGTTTTTAAGTAGTATTGTCGCGTTTTCGGAGAAATACAAGAATGAGGATAATATTGTGACATACATTTCTAATGTTCAAGTGAAAATCTCAACTTACTTTGGATATAAAAACACACTGGTTTACGATAGAGAACATAAAGTTATTTGCAGATTTACATTGAAACGTTGGAGTGAAATTCTTGCAAAATACGTTTCATACTGCGACAATCACAACATTAATTACAAATAGCAACTCAGACAAAAGCGCACATCACATTGCTATCTTGAAAGCAAGAAATCGACTACGGGCATTTAATCATATAAAAGCAGAAAACGAAAGACGAGAAGAAAGCACAAACCCCTAACGCATCTCCACCAGCACGGATCAGGAGACCCCCGTTCGTGTAGGGGTGTAAAGCAGCTTAAGGTGCGACGCATGGCTCTGCCTACGTCGGATATAAAAGCAAGGCTCCTGACTTGCAGCATCAAAAACAGGAACTTTTTTTCTAAACAGGACATAGTATAAATTAGACAGGAAGATGGAAACGGAAAAACCTTTAGTAAACAAAAAATATTTGCTTGAAAAATATTCCGGGAAAGGCGGATGGACTTATGCTGCTATACCCGAAATTTTACAAGACAAACATTCTCCTTTTGGTTGGGTTAAAGTGAGAGGATTCATTGATGATTATGAAATCAAAAATTACAAATTAATGCCGATGGGTAACGGACAACTGTTTTTGCCAGTTAAAGCCGAGATTAGAAAAAAGATTAAAAAAGAAGCGGGCGATTGGATTAATGTGACTTTATATGCCGACAATGCTCCAACAGAAATACCAGAAGAATTTATGGTTTGTCTAAAGGAGGACAAAATTGCATACAAGATATTTTTGACATATACTGACGGACAACAAAAGGAATTTATTGACTGGATTTATTCTGCCAAAACGGACGAAACCAAAGTTGAAAGGATTGCTGAAACTCTTAACCTTCTAGCAAACGGGAAAAAGTTTAGACACAAATAATATACAAACAGAAAACAAAAGAACCACTTGTGCGTAGAAAGTGAAATTTTGGAAGTGAGCTACGCAATTTTAATGCCAGATTAACTCCACGTAACTTACAGTAACTAATAATTGAATAACGACAGAAAACGCCCCCGCCCCGTTCATCGTAGCGTGTAAAGCCGATTAAGGTGCGGCGTATGGCTCTGTCTACGCCGGATATAAAAGCAAGGCTCGTTGATTTTAGCTTCGCTGATTTTCAATTCAATTCGTGCGACAGCAGATGAAAAGCACAAAAAATAAACTATTTGAAAATAAATTAGTTATACCCAATTAATATACCTACCTTTACAGAATAATTTTTAATTACATGTTATGAATAATGGTACAGTAAAATTCTTTAATGATTCAAAAGGATTTGGGTTTATTAAAGAAGAAAAATCAGGAATTGAATATTTTGTTCATGTTTCAGGTTTAGTTGATGAAATCAAAGAAAATGATAACGTTTCCTTTGATCTTCAGGATGGCAAAAAAGGATTAAATGCATGCAATGTTAGACTTTCGTAGTCTATTTATCATATACATTTCAATTTGGGTCCCGCAAAATGCGGGACTTTTTTTTGCTTAAATATTCACTACTCCGTTCATCGTAGCGTGCATAGCAGATGCGGGTTCGACCTATGGCTCTGCCTATGCCGGTGAAAAAAGCAAGAAGTTTTTTGAACGCAAATGACACGAATATCACAAATAATCTGCATTGCAGCTACCATACCGAAAGGTTCTTATTTTGTATTGATTTGCTGGTACTTGCGTAATTTGCGTTCGATTCCGAGCAATCCAAACGTACTAAAATAACAAATGCGATTCCCTGATTATCGGAGAACCGCCTTTGTCGTTTTTTAATCTATCGGTTTACTGAGATTTAGAAACGCATAAAGAAATTCCACGTTTCTTTGGCGATCCAGTTGACATCAGAACCGGGATCTTTAGCGTTGTCGGTATGACCACCCACGAATGAACCAAACATTACAGGATATTCAGCAGGAAGTCCTTTAATTTCAGTTGTGATATGAGTCGGAGTTGTGGCTAATGGTAATTCCGGCAATTGTTTTAATCCGTTATCTTCAACATGAGTCAATACACAATATTTACCACCCTCCCTTTTTTCATCAGAGTTGACATATTTACAAAGACCGTCCTGAGTACCTGTTGTGCTAAAGTAAGCCAGAGGTTTGTGTTTGTTTTCAGGAAGATAAATATTCCAGTTGGCCGGAGCATAACAAGCCACTGCACGAAGATCGCTCTGAAATTCTAATGATAACGAGTAGGTAAACATAGCACCAAAGCTAAAGCCGCAGCAAAAGATACGGGAGGTGTCGATGCTCAGTTTATCCTTAAACAATTTAAGCATATCGGCAAAGAAGATATGATCTTTGTCATCACGTGTACGCCAGGGAGTCTGGTCGGTATATCCCTGAGGTGCAACGAAAATAACAGGAACGTTATCTTTTTCGGCATAGGTTGTAAGACCATAATAGTTATTATCAACCATTGTTTTCATACTTCCGCCCATCATGTGCATGGTAAAAATCAAACGGTACGTTTTGTTTTTGTCGTAGTTTTTGGGGATATCAATGGTATATTGGCGTTCAAGTCCTGCACTGGTGATCGTGTAAATTCCGCTCTTAAAATCACCAAGGTCTTTACCGTAGCCGGCACTGGGGGTTGGAGCATTGTTCAAGGGACGAGCCACTTCGACTGAAATACCGGGTTGTGCATCGCACGAAAAGAATGAAGCTAAAAAGATAATGATGACAAGTGTTTTTCTCATGTTCATGATTTTAAATGATTCCTGATTATTTATTATTACTATGTATGCGTCAGACAATTGACGTTTGTTTTTACGTTTAGCCCGCTACTTTTGGCTGATCATGTGCCGTTTTGATTTGTGTAATTTGCGTTCCATCCTGATTTTAATCAGGTTCTTGTTTCGGCTACTGAAAATCCAGCAACCTGAGGAAGAACACCGTTATATGGTTTATGATCTGCGACAGGTGCAAGATATTGAGATGTGCATAGTTTTCAAGCAGGATAATACCCAACAACGCCGCCGTTCCCCATTTATAGAGGTTCATCATCAGTGTCGGATTGATGTCTTTAAGGAAGGTAAGATACACGTGCGAACCATCGAGCGGAGGCAGCGGAATCAGGTTGAACACAAAGAGTCCGAAATTGATGATCCCCGAAAGAACTATCAGGTTGATAACGGCTATGCCCGTCTCGGTGGCATTGAAATAGGGATAGACAAAAAGTATCCGTCCCACGATCAGAAGCAGCAGAGCCAGCAGAAAATTGGAGAGCGGCCCGGCAATGGAGATCAGAATCTCGTCGCGGTGCTTGTGCTTCAGGTTGTCGGGATTGAAGCTGACCGGTTTGGCCCACCCGAAACCGGCAAAGATGATCAGAAAGAAACCCATCCAGTCGATATGTCGCAACGGATTGAGCGATATACGTCCGTCGTCTTTGGCCGTGTTGTCGCCCAGTCGATAGGCCGTGTAGGCATGGGCAAACTCGTGTATGGTCAGGCCAATAATGGCTGCCGGAATAATCTTAACCGTTTCGGATAGTTCCATATCGATTCTTATAAATTAAATCTTTACCCACTCAACAATATCAGCCGGCACCCGAAATGTTACGTCGGGAGCGATGCGTTCCGGGTGGCGACTGCCCCACCCCGCCAGTCCGAATTTCACTCTGGCTCCGTGAGCGCACCGGCAATCGTATACCGTATCGCCGATGTAGATAGTCTGCCCGGCGGTTGCACCCGAAACATCCAGAAATTTCTGCATCGGTTCGGGATCAGGCTTGTGCTTTTCGGTTTGGTCGGAACAAACCACAAAATCGAAGAAATCAGCCAGTCCGAAAGGAGCGAACTCGTGCTTAAACTCGTTTTGCGTTTTGGAGGTAACAATGCCGGTTTGCAGGTTCATTTCCTTCAGCGACACCAGCATTTCACGGATACCGTCGAACACCTTTGCCGTATGAAAAAATTGCTGAAAAAAGAAATTCCATCGCAGGTTGGCCTGTTGCACATCCTCAATACCGAACATCGGTAAAGAATCGGAGCCTGGCAACCCGAAAGCAAATTCCAGATCCTTCAATGAATATTCTTTGCCGTAATCGGTCTTCAACAGACTCTGCAAACCACACAGCACGGCCTGTTCAGTATCAATCAGGGTACCGTCTATATCAAAAACTATTGTATTCATTCTCATTTACTGTCTAATAGGGAAAACATTCGATACTGCTAATTTAGCAGATTTTATCCAACAACCGAAACGCAGAACTCAATCAGCTGCTAGTATCGATACTTTGCTATGGAGACAGGCATCATTTTTGCGTCAGTTCTTTCAGACGACGGAGAGCAATATTATAACGGGAGATCACGTTAGGTTCAGCCGGTTCACTCTTTTTTCGGGCCGGAAACATATCGACAAACTGCCGGTAATACTTCACCGCCATCGTTTTATTTTTCAGACAATTATCATACTTAATGGCAATCAAATAGACGCTAAGCGTGTCGGCAGGATTCAGTTCCAATGCCCTCAGGTACGACTCCAGCGCTTTTTCGCAGGGAGCATTGCTATATGCATCGTAGGCCTTACCAAGATTACCATAGATATTCCCCAAATACACAGAATCAGGCGTGATTAACTGAAGCGTTTTATTGAGATAAAAAATGCCCTGTCGCTTGTAAACCGACGACGAACAGGCGATACCCAGAAAATTCGTCACTTCATAATCGGCAGAGTCAATCTGGTACGCTTTTTCAAGATAGGTTTTAGCACTCTCCATATCATTTAGTTTGAAGGCGGTAATTCCAAGGTATTTGAGGGTAAATTTCGATTCGTCGTGATTGCGGTAACATCTCAGAAACAAACGCTTTGCCTCGGGATACTCATGCTTCATCATATAGAGATAGGCATTCAGGCTGTTGATACGGGCATTGGTCGAATCCATAAACATATATCTGGCTGTCAGCGACAAAGCCTGATCGTAAGCTTTCTTCTTCAGCCAAAGAGTGCAGAGCCGGTACGTCGACTGATAATCGCCATTAAT
>JAUZOL010000087.1 GCA_030706455.1 Bacteroidota bacterium | reverse complement strand
ATCCAATGCTGGAGCTTTACTCTTGTCAACCAGCGCTGTCCTTCCTTTTCTCACTAATTGCTGAATTGTAGGCATTTTGACTGTGATTTAAATACTTAAATTTTTGATATATCTACTCTAAATTGGGCTGCAAAGATAGAATTATTTTTTCAGAATACAAAGAGGCATGAAATAATTTCTTGATTTTTTATAAGATACGAGCTTTTGTCGAGTCCTCAGAAAAAAAAATCATCCATCAAACGGGCTCGAAATTGTGCCATTCGTTTTTCTTAGAAGTGAAATTCCCGATAAATGATGATGCAAAAAAAACATAAATCTACTCAATTCGGATATTTGTACCAAAAGGGGGAAGTACAATCTTTATGGAACAAAGTACATTTACGGCATCTACGGCAAAACCAATTACACTTTTTCCAACTTGTTTTGCTCTACATAGCAAAGGTAAGCCGTGGTAGTGTAACCCATTTGTTCCACTAAATTTTTGTAGTTGATTACCTGCTGACGGTAGCGGGGTTGTTCCTGACCAAACTTGTAGTCTATAATGGTGGCGTGTCTATCTGTGAAGATAACGCGGTCCGGCACATACATTTTATTGTCTGGGGTAAAAATGGGCGTTTCATTCAGAATGCGCAAGCCGGGGTCAAAGAACTGCCGTATGCCCTCGATCTTCCAAAACCTGTCGAACATGGCGGTAATCTCCTCTTTTTCGCTGCCCGTAATGCGTCCCGTGCGTTCCATACCAGCAATAGCTCGTTGTTCATCTCCTTCATGGCGGATGTTATGCAGTACTTCGTGCATCAGCAAGCCGTAGTTAATGGACAGGGTGCGCGACGAAGTCTCTTTATCTAAATAATCCGCACCTTTGTATTTCACCGCAATGGGACTGACGGGAGCAATGGCTTGTGCATAAGGATAGCATACCTGCAAATCCTTTTGTTTCTTAGCCGATTGTTGTGCTGTATTTCCCATGTTCAACGTCAGCGATTCATTGTTCCAAAAAGGTGCAAACGACTGGCAAGCAACATTTGCATCTGCAGGAATATTTTCCGTAGGCAGTTCGTTGGCGATACAACAATGAAGCAGCGTAGCGAGAGAGCTTACCTTAATTTCTCCTTTGGCGTTCGGCTTGGGCTGTGGAGCCAATAAAACCATTTCCTGTTTAGCCCGGGTAAATGCCACATAAGCCACATTGAGGTTGTCGATAAACGAAGCCATGCGCTCCTCAAAATAGTCAGCGGCGAAGATGGTTTTGGCCAACGATGCGGAATACTGCACCGGTGTCAGTTCCAGTTCGCTGAAGGGAGCCTCCGTAGGCTCGCACCAGATGATGTCGCGGTTGTTATTGTCGAGCGACCAATCGGCAAAAGGCATAACCACCGCTTCAAAACCCAGTCCTTTCGACTTGTGTACGGTAATTACGCGGATGGCATCCTGCGCCTCGGGCGAGGCGATGGTCTTTTGCGCACCCTTCTCCTCCCACCATTCGAGAAACGAAGCAATGCCCGCCGACTCCTTGATAGAGTATTGATGCACCATATCCTGAAACGCTTGCAGGTAAACATCTTCACCTTCATTGCTCTTGAGTCCGAACAGCCAGATTAACTCTTCGCTCAGTTCGAAAATAGAGCGGTTGGTACCTTCGTTGATAAGGCGTTGCAACTCTTCATGCACCATGCGAGTGTTCGTACCTTCGGGATTGTCGAAGCAAGCTGCAAGCGCTTCGTGCGGTGCTTTGCCCTGATGCAGGACAAAATAAAGGTACGGTACAAGAGTTTGCAACAACTTGTCGTCAGGTCGCAAAATGTAACGGAGTGCTTCGATGACGAAACGCACCGCCAGCGAATTGCCGATGACCAGCGCTTCGTTGGAGATCACGTCATAGCGGTAGCCGTCGCGGGCCAGTTTACTATTTTTGTATTGCAGCAGGTATTCCACCACCTCAGTGGCTTCGCTGTTGCGACGTACCAACACAGCCATATCGCGGAGAGAAAAACCTTTGTCCTGCCACTGCTCGATAATGGCCGGCAGTTGTGCCAACGAATTTTCTTTCCAAGCCTTCTCCTCATTATTTACAAAACGCACTTCCACATGCCCCTCGCCTGCTTTGGGTGAGTAGTGCTGGAACAATCCTTTGTAAGCCTCTTTCAGCCGGCGGTCGAGATCGCCCTGATAATGTTCAGGCAAATCGTCATTGAAGAGTTGCTGCATAAACAACGAGGCGCGGTCGAAAAAGAGATTGTTGAAATCGATCACATTGCGGCAACTTCGCCAGTTGTCGTTGAGATACTCCTCGTGAATCTGTCCGTTGGCGAAGTCGTCGAAGAGTTGCCGGTCGAGCAGGCGCCAGTCGGAGTTGCGCCAGCGGTAGATGCTCTGCTTCACGTCGCCCACGATCAAATTCTCATTGCCCGAGGCCAGACTGTTATCCATCAAAGGCTTGAAGTTTTGCCACTGCATGGCCGAGGTATCCTGGAATTCGTCCATCATCAGGTGATGGATGTGTACTCCCGTTTTTTCGAAGACAAATGGCGTATCGCTGCCGTCCACAATCTGATTGAGCAGTTCAGTGGTGTCGCTCAACAGCAGACGGTTGTTTTCTTCCGAGTCGAGGCGGATACGACTATCAATATCGGAGAGGATACCCAGCGCATAAAGATGTTGCCCTATAGTGTCGGCGGTTTTGTATTCGATAAAAGCTTCACCGAACAGAGTAGCGGTTTTCTCCACCAACGCATTGAGTCCGTCGTGGTATGCTGTTTCAATCTGCCCTTTTGCCTGCGCCGTTTTTGTGCACCAGTGATCGGGGTTACCCGCCAAAGCCAGAAAGGTATTCGACGGCTCTTTTACTTCGCCAGCAGCTATTTTTTCAAAGGTAAACAATGCCGAGCGACTGCCGCCTTTGAAGTCAGCCGGCGTCAGATTGTGGCGTGCCATCAGCGCGAGCGCTTCTTCTCCGGTTTGTTTCAATTCTTTCTCGAAGCGAGAAGTGATGGCATATAGTTTTTGCCGGTATCCGTTCAAGAATTCACGATTGTGCAACTTTTCGCGAACCAACGGCAATTTCTTTTTATATCGTTCTTTAAAAATTTCTCCGGCCAGCGAGCGGATAGCGTAACGAATATCCCATCCCTTGCCGTTTTCGATACGTTCGCGGGCAAACTGCATCAGCCAGTCAAGTAGCAGTCTATTTTCTTTCTGGTCGAGCGAAAAGAGCAGTCCGTCGATTGCCGTTGCCAGCGGTTCGTCGGTATCAATCTCAATGTTGTAGCCACCATGTAAACCGATTTCGCGGGTAAAGCTGCGTAGTACCTGTTGAAAAAAGCGGTCGATGGTATTGATGGAGAATGAGGAGTAGTCGTGTAGAATCTCCTTTAGTAAATGGCGCGCTCGAGCATTCACCCGGTCGGCAGAAAGACCGAAATGTTGCATCAAACCCTCACGATAGCCCGACTCGTCACCACGAGCCAGTCTGTCGAGTTCGGTGATGATACGGAGCTTCATCTCTTCGGTGGCCTTATTGGTAAAGGTCACTGCCAGTTGACGACGGTGCGCATAAGGCTGCCGATCGGCAAAAAGCAGACGAATATAATCCTGAGTCAGGCGATAGGTTTTACCCGACCCGGCCGATGCGCGATAGAGATTCAGCATTTTCTTTTGTTCTTATGTTGCAAAGATAGAAAAACCTATCGGAGAGAAAAAGACACAGAACAAGTGAATGCGAACTATTCGCGTCTATTCAAGAGTTGCCAATTCTTCTTCCAAAGCCTGTTTATGAACCAACTCTTCCTGAGATAAAAGATGAAAAAGATTCTTCATCTCAGTTTCTGAAGATTGTTGCGCAATATCACGATATCCATAATACGCTTCAATTTCAGCATTAATTGCTTTCATAAATATTTCTTTTACCGGATTAACTGGTTTTTCTATCTGAAGAAATTCAAGATTTCCCGGGGTGGCATCGGGACTATATGACATGGAAAGAAATTGATGATTCTCTAAAAGTGAGGACAATAATGCCTTGTGCCGTAATTCATCGTTAGCAAGTTGTTCCCAGATACTCTTCTGATGAAGATTAAGGGTTCTTTTGGCATTTCGACTGTATTGTTCATAACTCAAATGCTCCTGATCAATGCAATATGAAAGAGCTTCTCTGATTGTTTGAAATTCCTTTGGGTTCATGTGCAAATAATTTATTAATGGTCAATCCAGAATAACCGCAAACTAGCGCTAAAAACCATATAAAAAGCAAGCCGTATAGCATCTCAAGATGCCTTTCCCCTGATATATGGCCAAATTGTTTTCATTAATTTTTTTAGTGCAAATGCAAATATAGTTGATTCGCACCTTATATTTGCCATATTCAAATAAAAAAACAACATTATTTTATTTGAATATCAATGTGATAAACTTGTTATTTTATCACTGTATTGTTTAATTAAAAAAATATCTACTATGCATTGTTCTATATCAAAGTCAGGGATTTTGAATCTATCGTTATGCCTGATATTTTACGCTTTAGTGTCCATTCATCCTATTAAGGCTCAACGCATTAATGCCGATTCTCTTTTCATCAATGCCCGTCAGGCAGCTAATGCAGGTGACAAAACCGGCGCAATTACTACCTGCGAACGGATTCTTTCAAGTAATCCCGGCTATCAGGATGCACGCATTTTATTGTCCCGCATTTATTTATGGGACAAGAAATATGATTTGGCTGAATCCAACATCAATACTGTCATTGAAGCAAATCCAAAAAGTTTCGATGCATGGGATGACAAAACCGATCTGTCTCTCTGGCAGGGCAATTACGCTTCCTGTCTTCGCGATTGTGATGCCGCCCTTACTTATTTTCATGACAACAAAGCCCTTTTATTGAAGAAAGCCAGAGCCTACGACGGGTTGAAAAAACCTGAAATGGCAAACGAAACGCTGAACACACTGTTGTATATTGATCCTCAAAATGCAGATGGCCTCAAATTGTTGAAATCACTACAGGATCAACTAAAAAAGAACCGCCTGAGTTTCAGCTATTCGTCCGACTATTTTCAGAGTCGCGCTTTAGAACCGTGGAGAACAATCTATTTGCAATATAGCCGGAAAATTCCGATAGGAACATTAGTCGGAAGATTTAACTATGCAAAACGATTCGGGATAGAAGGTGTACAGGGAGAAGCAGATGCTTATTTGAAAATCAGCAACTGGAATTATGGTTACCTGAATGTCGGATACTCCAATCAATCTATATTTCCACGTTTCCGTCTGGGGGGCGAGTTTTATCAGAAATTACCGTCGGCTTTCGAAGCCTCTGTAGGCTTTCGTTATATCGATTATAAAACCCATACGCCATGGTTTACACGGCCTATCTGGACAAATATTTAGACGATTGGTGATGGTCAGGGCGAACTTACTTCAAACCAAACGGGAGCACTTCCCTTACTGCGTTGCTGCAAGCCCGTTACTATTTTGCTTCCAGAAATGATTAGTGGGGTGTAAGACTAAATTATGGAGTTTCGCCCGATGAAAGGACGAATGTTCTGACCACAGTCACACCAACCCTTAAATTGTCAGGAATCAGAGTGGAGTACAGCAAGCAACTCTGGTCTGCATTTACCATTAGCGGAGCATTTATCTACAGCAATACCGAGTGGATGAGTAAGCGCTATCGTAATATATTTTAAGGAGAAATCATTTGTTCTGATCTGTGAAAATTGAAAATTTATCAGGGCTATACATCCTTTGTTTCTCAAGCAGTAAATTGTTAACTCTGAATATTCAATCTTGATTGGTAACAATATTTTGCGGATACATTTTTTACAAAAAATAAAATACACTCATGAAAATCCTTATATGTGAAAGCAACCCATTATTAGTGCAACTCATGGGAAAAGAACTGATGTCCGAACAGAATGAAGTTCATCTGGCTTGGGTGGGAGAAGAGATGGCAAGCCAATTGACGTCGTTTGCACCTGATATTTTAATCACAGAGGTATTATTACCGCAGATAAACGGGTTCGAATTCATTCACAACGCACGGTTACAATTTCCCAACATGATGATTATAGTAATAAGCTCATTGATTTCCAACCGATTAACAGAACTTATTTTCAGACTGGGAGCCGATGAATATATTTCTAAACCTTTTGATCCTACACAGTTAAACAACCACATCCAAAGGGCAATACTCAGAAAGAAAAATTCATTAATTTCAAATGCAATAGATTATGTTACGAAGATATAAAGCTATAGCCGTATTTACAACGGCTATGATTTTACTAATAGCTTTCTCTTCCATTGTGAAAAGCTGGCTAATGCAGAAAAACTGGGTTCTGGAAGGCAATAACATATTTGACTGGCTTCATGATCTGGGACGCTACTTAATGGCAACGATTGAAGCAAATCAAAAACAAAGCACTCTGCTCTTGTGGTTATTTCCGGTTCTATTTACGGCCCTCCTCCTTACGGTGGTAAATATAGTGACAATCGCTTTGTTCATCTTACTCCGAAGATGGGGTTCCATCAGATTTCTGCATCGCAAAAATGAAATGAGAAAAAAAGTGCAGGCATCCATCATAGAATACCTTTATGGAGATAGTGAATCTGCTTTAGAGCAAATGAAACAACTCAAGAAACAAATGCTTATTGAGGAGATAATCAGCTTGCGCAAACAAATCACCGGCTCACAGACTGAAAACTTGCAACAACTGTTTTACCAGTTAGGTCTTGATACATTTGTGGTACAAAAAATTAAGAGTGCACGATGGTTCAATAAAGTATTGTACATTGACGCAGCACAATGGATGCAGGTTTATGCGTCGTTTGAGCTGATTCAACCTTATCAATATGCGGGAAATCCTCACTTAAGAAATGTGGCTCAAATGGCATGTGTCAATCTTGATACCGGACAAGCGTTTGCATTCCTGAATATTCTTGATCAATCATTGCCCATATGGCATCAAATCTTACTACATAAGACAATGGTGAGAAGTTCTTTGCCTCTACCCGACTTTTATAGTTTTCTTCAATCGGAGAATGCTTCTGTCATTGTATTTGCGTTGAATATGATTCGCCTTTTTTCTCAAAAGGGGTCTAAAGACGAGATTATCCGGCTGGTGACGCATCACGATCCGGTAGTACGAAGAAATGCCTTACGGGTTGTGCGCGACCTAAATATTTACGAAGCTATCCCTGTGGTAAAACAGAATTTCCTCGGAGAGACACTTCGTGTTCAGGTAGGAATGATACAGGCACTTTCACTGGATAAGCCTCAGGAGACATTTGAATTCTACCGAAACATATGGCTGGATACGCCCCGCCGATTGCAAGCTGAGATATTGAAACATGTTTCGCCCGGGCTGCAAGCAATGCTCTTAAAAGATATGGAGCGTGTGCAAATTGAACAGAAACAAAATTGAATACAAAAACAAAAAACTTCAACGTATGGCTGATATTTTTTTAAATAATCTATTCCTGATAATTGCCGCATTAATCATGGCAATTTACCTTTTTCTGGGAATTATTTCGATGTTTCAGTTGATCGACTACAAAAGAGCAAATCGTTATACCGAGTTCAACGCTCTTCTTTCATCACCTCTTGCTCCCGGAGTCACTGTGATAGCCCCCGCTTACAATGAGAGCAAAACGATTGTCGACAACATAAAAGCATTGTTTACAATCCAGTACAACAACTATGAAATTATACTGGTTAATGATGGAAGCACCGATGATACCCTGAATAGAATAATACAGGAATTTGATTTGGTAGAAACAGAATACATAGCTTATGCAGCGTTGCCGACACAGCCGGTTAAAGGAATTTACAAATCCAGAAATCAGGCTTATTCGTTTCTCACAGTGGTAGACAAACAAAATGGAGGCAAAGCTGATGCACTCAATGCAGGAATCAATGTATCGCATTTTCCTTATTTTGTGGCAATAGACGTAGACAGCATCGTAATTCCTGATGCATTACAAAAATTAGTCAAACCATTCCTTTCTCATACAGACAACAAAACTATTGCAACCGGAGGCGTAATCCGTATTGCCAATTCGTGTAAAATCGAGAACGGGCAGGTAGTACAGGTTAATGTACCAGACGAATATATTGCACGTTTTCAGGTAGTTGAATACCTTCGAGCATTCCTTATGGGGAGAATGGCCTGGAGTAAGCTGAATGGCTTGCTGATTATATCGGGAGCGCTGGGGATGTTTGACAAGGATATTGTTGTACAGTGTGGCGGATATAACTCGAATACTGTGGGCGAAGATATGGAGCTGGTAGTCAGGATGCGGCGTTATTTGTACGAACAAGGCGTAAAACACAAGGTAGAATATATTCCCGATCCTTTATGCTGGACCGAGGTTCCGGCAACTCATGATGCACTGCAACGTCAGCGAAACAGATGGACCAGAGGCAACATGGATACCTTAAAGATGCACCGGAAGCTTTTCTTCAACCCCAAATATGGCCGTTTGGGGATGCTGGGCTATCCGTTTTGGCTTTTCTTTGAATGGCTTGCTCCTTTGGTCGAAGCCGGGGGGTATGTGTTTATGCTCTTTTTGTTGATGACGTCGATGATAAACTGGCCTGTTTTTCTGTTTCTTCTGTTGTTTGTCTATCTGTTTTCTGTTTCATTTTCATTTTATGCCGTGCTTTTCGACGAGTTTACCTTCCACCGGTATCACCGGTTTGCTCACCTTAGAAAGCTTTTTATTATTCCGTTCATAGAGCCGATAGTTTACCATCCACTCAATGTTTACTGGGCAATAAGGGGCAATATTTCGTTTCTGAAGGGTAATCGCAAATGGGATAAACTTGAACGGCAAGGTTTTTCTAATACTGCTTCTGAATAACATCATTAAAAAGAATATGAATTTATTTGTAACTATTTGATAAATAAAATAATCATGAATCATTAACAATGTACCATATGCAAGAAAATAATACAAATCCATCTTTTAAAACTAAAATGAGCGATCTGATGAAGCATTTTGCTTCGTTTATGGTGGTTTTCCTCTCATTTATCATTGTACTAAGAATATACGAACTTACGGTTGCCCAATTCGACCAACATATCCAAGAGCATATCTTCCGTTTTATGGGTTCTGCGTTTTTATCTGATTTGGGCTTCTTTTTAACAGCCGGTGCTTGTTTGTTTGTTATACTTTTCTTAACAGCTCTTCTTTCAGTAAAAATAACAAAAAGCTTGATGCTGATACTGTTCATTCTTCTTTGTGTCGGTCATCTTTTACTGGTTAAGTATTTTTCAGTGGTGCTGAATCCCTTGGGAGCCGACCTCTATTATTACTCTTTTACCGAAGTGAGGCAGACCGTCAGTGCGGCCACCAACCTTGATATGATGATAAAGTTGCTATTGATAACCGCGCTTATTGTTTTGTTGTTCGTCTATTTGCCACGTCGCATCAAAACCGGAATAAAGTTGAATGTAAGCCTGGTATCGCTCTGCTTTTTAGTCTTTTTCCTCAAAGGGTTCACACATGCCTCGGCACATAATTTCGGTTCTGAATACGACAATAATCTGGCACTTAATAAATCCTCCTTTTTTTATGATGCCACGTTCGCCTTTTTAACACACAGCAGTGGAGAAAATAGTTCGGCAATGGTTGCAAACAACAAAGCATTGACTCACAATGCGAATGATTTTAAATATCAGGATGCGGAGCATTTTGCCTTTTTGCATCCCGACAACACACAGGACGTACTCTCTTCTTTTATCAGGAAGGGGAACAAATCTCCGGACTACGTTTTTATTATTGTTGAAGGATTAGGCAGGGCATTTTCAAATGACAATTCTTATTTGCGCAGTTTTACACCATTCCTCGATTCGCTCTCACGACATAGTCTTTACTGGGAAAATTGTATCAGCACTGCAGGTAGAACTTTTGAAGTTTTGCCTTCGATGCTGGCCTCGTTGCCGTACGGGACAAATGGATTTGCAGAATTGGGAGATCAAATGCCCGGTTATTTGGGGCTGATTAACATTCTTCAGACGAGCGGTTATCGCTCTTTCTTTTACTACGGAGGTGATTCGAAGTTTGATAATATGAACCTGTTTCTGAAGAAGCAGAGCATTAATGGCATTTATGACTTTCATAATTTCAATGGCAATTACAAGAAACTACCAGCCAATGCGGAGGGATTTTCATGGGGCTACGGCGATGCAGAGTTATTCCGGTTTTACATGCAAGAGTATGAACAAACAAGTAAACAGCCTAAAATCAATATTTTGCTTACAGTTGCAACTCACAATCCTTTCCTTGTGAACGATCAGGAAAAATATAATGCCATGTTTGAGAAACGGTTGCAGAATCTGAAATTAGACGCAGCTTCTATAAAAGAGCACCGCGCATATAAACCTCAATTTGCAAGCGTTCTCTACCTTGACGATGCTTTACGCCATTTTTTCAAAAGCTATGCGTCTAAACCATCTTTTAGCAATACGGTTTTCATTATTACGGGCGACCACCGGATGCCGGACATTCCATTGAGTACGAAAATTGACCGGTACCATGTGCCGCTAATCGTGTATAGTCCGTTACTGAAGCGCCCGGCCAAATTCTCTGCCGTAGTTTCGCATCTGGATATTACCCCTTCTATATTAGCTTACCAGAAAAAACAATATGGAACGAAAACTCCTGCATTGGTGACCTGGTTAGGCGCCGGTCTGGATACTGCGCGTTATTTCAGGAATGCCAGCAATTATCCTTTGATACCGACCAAACAAGGTGTCAGCGAGTATTTATCAGGCAATTACATGCTAAGTGGCAATACCTTGTTTAAGCTGTCAGCAAACATGGGGCTCGATCCGGTGAACGAGAATGACCAACAACATAAATTACAGGCGTTACTCGACCTTTTTGTTCAAAAAAACAGGGCGATGTTGGCACACAAAAAACTGGTACCTGACAGCCTGTTACATAAATATTGATATTGTGCTTATTTTTAACATGAATCACTATGAATGCTTCCTTTATATTGAAAATGATATTGTATAAATATTTTGTTATCCTGATAACAATTTTGTTTAGTATTCCTGCATTTGGGCAAACAGGACTGAGCTCTGACTCTTTATTTAATAATGCCAGAGATGCCGCATTTAAGCAGAAAAATTATCCGTTAGCGATCCGGTTATCCCATCAGGCATTACAGCAAAATCCTAAATACTATGATATAAGAGTATTTTTGGGACGTCTTTACACTTGGAGTGGCAAACCGGACAGTGCACGGACAGAGCTATTGACGGTACTGAAACAGAAACCAGATTCCGAGGATGCGGCTCTTGCTTTGACTGACCTGGAATACTGGAATGATAATAACAAAGCCGCATTGGTTTATTGCGACGAAGGTTTGCTGTACCATCCGGGTTCGACGGATTTATTGACTAAAAAAATCAAGATACTGAAGTCGGAGAAAAAATATATGGAGGCCTATCAGTCTGCACTGGTGTTGCTTCAAAAGAATCCAGCGAATACCGAGGTAAGGTCGCTTATTCTGGATATTACCGATGCCGCATCCCTCAATAAAATCAGCGTCGGGTATGATTTTACCTGGTTTGATCATGGTTATGGCGATTATTTGCACAAATCGCCATGGCAAATTATTGATGTCGATTATACCCGGTTTACCTCTTTGGGTTCAATCACTGGACGGATCAACTATGGTAAACGATTCGGCAATACGGCTTTTCAGGCCGAAATAGACGCCTATCCTCACATTATGAAAGGTCTGTACGCCTATACAAATGTGGGTTTGTCGGATGTTTCATCGGTGTTTCCTCATTACAGAGCGGGAGCATCGTTGTATGCGATGCTGCCCAAGAGTTTTGAACTGGAACTCGGATTCAGATACCTGAATTTTAGTAATTCAACATGGATTTATGTCGGTGGACTTTCAAAATATTATAAAAGCTTTTTGTTTAATACACGAGTAACGTTGGTTCCGGGAAACCACAGCTTATCTCATTCATATACAGGCACTGTCCGTTATTATACAGGTGGAGCGGATGATTACTTTTATGGCAATGTCGGCTATGGATTGTCTCCTGATGATGCCAATGCTGTTCTTGCGTACAATAATGGTAATAATAAACTAGTTTCTAAAAGTGTCACGTTGGGGTTAAAACGCAGCATTAAAAAACTTAATATTATCTCGATATCTACCTCGTTGTTAAATCAGGAATATCGCGTCGGGCAAAAAGGGAATCAAGTGGAAATATCAATCTCTTACCAGCGCAGGTTCTAATTCTTAGACTCATGCGTACAAGTGAGTGTTTCCGTGTAATTTTGTTGTTAAAAAGACACGGAAAGTGTCATTTTGTTTGACGGGCTTGGCAAAAATGAGTACCTTTGCACGGTTTTTGGTCAACCAATTTCCACGCACATGTCAAATCCGGCTCATTAAGAGGTTCGGATATTTCACCCGAGAATTCCATTTATATATAATTTATGAACCAATTATCTGCGCGTATTAACGCATTATCACCATCTGAGACGTTGGCGATGTCTCAAAAAAGCGCCGAACTGAAAGCTCAAGGCTTCGATGTGATTAACCTGAGTGTCGGTGAACCCGATTTCAACACTCCCGACCACATAAAAGCGGCAGCCAAAAAAGCGGTTGATGATAATTTTTCATTCTATTCACCCGTACCCGGATACCTCGACCTGCGTCAGGCTATCAGTGAAAAACTTGAAAAAGAGAATGGT
>JAUZOL010000086.1 GCA_030706455.1 Bacteroidota bacterium | reverse complement strand
AATCCGGCAGTTGCCTGTTTTAGCTTTTCTTCAATGGCTGCAATTTCTGCATCGATTTTTTTAGCCTCTTCCTGCAACTCGGCTTCTGTCTTTGCACCAAGCCGTAAAAGATCAGCATCCAGTTCAAAATCGGTACCTTTCGGGGTTACTGTAACAAAATAGATGGTAGAGTTGAAACAGTCCACCTCAATGGCATTATATTGCGACTCCCATTCAGGATTGAATTTGCTTGAATTGCAGGCAAAAAAGCGTAATTCCAATCCTGCATTTTCGAGCTGATGAATTCTTTCCCAATTGAAATCCCCCCACGGAGCCATCCTGTCCATATCTTTATCAACAGATTGACGCTTTGTCTGCAATTGCTCTTTTTCCTGAACGGAGGTCTCAATTTCAGTAAGCAACTGAAATCCGTCCAATTCAGCATTTTGAGCCAATGGATTTTCGCCATCCGTATGATGCTCAAGAATCCCGGCGGCAGCCCTGAACCGTTGTAAAAGTTGCAGATTACCCCGTAATTCGTCGTCATCGATAGTTCCTCCTTGCTTTTCAGCCACATGAACCACACCAAGCTCCCTCAACTTATCGAGAAAGCCGGCATACTCCTTGTGGTAAACCAGGAAGGCATATTTTTTCATTTTAACTATCATATCAATGTACTATTGAAAGATTTACAATTTACAATTTGAGAAGGTTTTAACCGAAAGGCTCACTTTCTCAAATGTTCATTCCACATTGGCCTTTTCTGCTTCCTGTCTCGATTTGACAATCTTTTGAGCCGACTTCGAAAGGTTTTCTTCATCTTCCATAAAACGTTTTATTTTACGGATGGCATCTTCGTATCCCGGAATCTGCACTTTTTCGAAAAGATTCACCTTTTGTGTGGTTTTCTTACGGGCATGTTCAAGTAAATTGAGCTTATGAACCATAAACTCCTGCTCAATCCCAATCTGAGCCAGTTCTTTCAACTGCTGAATGCCGTCTGCAAACCACTTCGGACTGCTGAACAAGCTGAAGGGGCGAATGGAATATTCAACGCCTTCGAGAACCGGAATACGCACTCCGGCAATCTTTTTAATAGTCATCTTCACATCATCGACATGAAGCAGCGAGGTATCAAATTCTCCCCAGAGAGCCAGCATCTGATCGTACGAGTTAATGCGATCCTCCAGTTTGGATTCCAGAATTTTTGCATCGTCCTTGGCCCGTTTCACTTCCACACGCAGAGCACTTTCCTTATTCTTGATAGTTGGAAGCGCCCGAACGCGTATTTTAAGCTGCTTTTCGAGAACCTGAAGCGATGTTTTGTTATATTGAAATGTAATTGCCATAACTTATTTACAAGCTCTTTTTTAAGGCTTATTTTGCCCAGTATCTATCAACCAGCTCCTGTTTGATGTTCACCTCTTCCGGCTTAAAGTAGTTGGATAACAGCCCCCAGGTCACGTTCAACATCTCTTCTGTGCCAATGTTTACGTCAATTGCCAGAATTTTTTCCGAGTAATCTTTCGCAAACGAAAGGGTACGTTCGTCGTAGTTGGTAAGGTCAAAACCATTTTCAAGCTTGGTTTTTGCATTGGCAGCATCGGCATACAAACGTACTGCTGCATTCATCACCTGCGGGTGATCTTCGCGGGTCTTTTTGCCGATAACCAGCTGTTTCAAACGGGACAACGAGCGGAACGGATCGACGATAACCTTACCCACATCCGAATCGCGACGAAGGAACAACTGACCTTCGGTGATGTAACCGGTGTTGTCGGGAATAGCGTGCGTGATATCGCCACCCGAAAGGGTTGTCACTGCAATAATGGTGATGGAACCTCCGGCAGGGAACTGTACCGCTTTTTCGTAGATTTTTGCCAAATCGGAGTAAAGCGAACCCGGCATAGAGTCCTTCGACGGAATCTGATCCATACGGTTCGATACAATTGACAAAGCATCGGCATAAAGCGTCATATCTGTCAAAAGCACCAGCACTTTCTCATTATGGTCGACAGCAAAATATTCGGCCGCAGTCAGTGCAAGATCCGGGATCAACAAACGTTCCACAGGAGGATTCTCGGTAGTGTTCACGAAACTCACAATACGGTCGAGTACTCCGGCGTTGTTAAATACGTTCTTAAAGTAAAGGTAATCGTCGTTGGTCAAACCCATACCACCAAGAATAATCTTGTCGGCTTTGGCACGCAAAGCCACGTTTGCCATTACCTGATTGTACGGTTGGTCCGGATCGGCGAAGAAAGGGATTTTTTGACCCGATACCAGAGTATTATTCAGGTCGATACCGGCAATACCGGTAGCAATCAGTTCCGACGGCTGACGACGACGTACGGGATTTACCGACGGACCGCCGATTTCGCGTTCTTCGCCTTCAATCTCGGGACCACCATCGATAGGATCTCCGAAAGCGTTGAAGAAACGACCTGCAAGTTGTTCGCTCACCTTCAGGGTAGGAGCTTTGCCCAAAAATATTACTTCGGCATTGGTAGGAATACCTTCGGTACCTTCAAATACCTGCAGAGTAACATCTTCGCCCATGATTTTCACAACCTGAGCCAGCTTACCATTTACCGTTGCCAACTCTTCGTTGCCAACTCCGGAGGCTTTCAGCGAGCAGGTAGCTTTTGTGATCTGGGTAACCTTGGTGTATATTTTTTGAAATGCTTTTGTAGCCATGATATCTAAAAATTACAATTTTGCTATTTACGGTTTACGATTTTCAGGGAACCTCATTCCGCTACGGGTTCCAATATCAGCATCTCTTTCAGTTCTTTCAGGTACCCGTTGAAGGCTTCCGATTGATATTCTGAGTAATTCATCTGCTTGCAGATGTTGATCATGCGTTTGAAATAATCCATTACGTCGTTGAAGTTGCTGAAATCGAATTTAGTGCGGCAGATGTCCATCACCAGATTCAGCATGAATTGCTGACGTTCGATCGGACACACCGAGTCAATCTTGTCAAAAGCATCCTGTTGCAGGATTACGAAGTCAATAACTTCGGACTTCCAGAAGGTTACGTGGTAATCGACAGGCACCCCGTCATCACCAAGAATATTGATCTGTTCCTGAATCTCCTTGCCTCGCTGTAGCAAAGTTTTCATATCATTCACCTCCTTGGTCCAATCAGGCGAGATACGTTTTGCAATATACTCTTCAAATTCAGGATATTCTATGTATTTTGAATAGCTATCAATTGGATTTACGGCCGGGTAACGTTTACGGTCGGCACGAGCCTGTTCAAGAGCAAAGAAGCAACGGGCAGCCTTCTTGGTCGATTCCGTTACCGGCTCTTTCAGGTTACCACCGGCAGGCGATACGGTTCCTATAAAGGTAATGGAACCTGTAGCTCCGTTGTTGAGGTGAACGTAACCGGCACGGCCGTAGAAGTTGGCGATAATTGCCGAAAGGTCCATCGGGAAAGCATCCTGACCCGGAAGCTCTTCCAAACGGTTCGACATTTCACGCAAGGCCTGTGCCCAACGCGAAGTAGAATCGGCCATCAGCAGCACTTTCAATCCCATCGACCGGTAATATTCGGCAATGGTCATGGCGGTATAAACGGAAGCTTCACGGGCAGCTACCGGCATGTTTGATGTATTTGCAATAATGATAGTACGCTCCATCAATTTGCGGCCGGTATGCGGGTCTGTCAGTTCCGGGAATTCTACGAAAATTTCCACAACTTCGTTCGCACGTTCACCGCAGGCAGCCATAATTACGATATTGGCATCGGCCTGTTTCGAAATAGCGTGCTGAAGTACGGTTTTACCTGTTCCGAACGGACCGGGAATAAAACCTGTTCCTCCTTCAACAATAGGATTAGCGGTATCGATAGTTCTTACGCCGGTTTCGAGCAAGCGGAAAGGGCGGGGTTTCTCTGTATAGCAAGTGATGGCTTTTTTTACCGGCCATTTCTGAGTCATGTTGAGTTCGATATCTTTGCCTTCGCTGTCGGTGATGACGGCAATTTTATCGAAAATGCGGTATTGACCTTCGGCAACCACCGATTTTACGGTGTACTGTCCACTGAAGGTAAAAGGAACCATGATTTTGTGAGGCTGAAAGTTTTCGTCCACTTCGGCCAGCCAGCTACCGGCTTCCACAACATCGCCGGGTTTGGCAAGTGGTTTGAGATCCCACAATTTTTCTTCATCCAGCGGATAGGTATATTCTCCCCGCTGAAGGAATACTCCCGTCATCTTATCGAGGTCGTTTTGCAGACCATCGTAGTTACGCGACAGCAGACCAGGACCAAGAGTCACTTCGAGCATGTGCCCCATAAACTCAACCTCGGCACCCACCTGCAGGCCACGGGTGCTATCAAACACCTGTACATAAGCATTGTCGCCGATGATTTTGATGACTTCAGCCATCAGTTTTGTATTTCCGGTTGCAATATAACAGATTTCGTTTTGAGCAACAGGCCCGTCAACGGTCACTATTACAAGGTTGGAAATGATGCCTTTAACTTTTCCTTTTGTTGACATATTATGCTATTGTTTTTATTTTTCGGTATTAATGCAGCTCTCGTTTCCGGCACGTTATTTCTCGACCGGAAAGTTAACGCCGCTCTTCAGATTCCGGATCAGTTCGCGGAAAATAGTGGCTCCGAATTCTTTGTTGAGAGGTAGCCATCTTTCGATGATTTCAAGTTTCATCAGGTGGGCGGCCACTGCTTCTATGGTAAAATATTCGAATACAGTCTGTTCGTCGATCCACTGCCATTTCAGCAGGTCTATTTTGCGTTCACGTTCAAGCAAATCGGTCTCTTCAGCAATACGTAATACCGATTCGGCCTGTGGAAAAAAGTCGCTTACGCCAAAATCACGCGAATGGCTTGCTTTCAGGATACGTGCAACATTGTTGTCGCCCACTATGGACGAATGAACGTCGAATCCATGTTTACGGCAGGTGTGTGCGGTAAGGAGATTATTGATGTTCAGGCAAAATTCAAACCACCGGCTAACGAATTTATTCTCGCACCTGAGCGCCGATTTATAGAAAAGAGCCATCAACTGATCATCCCACGACAAATTTTCGAACAAAGGCTTATCTTCCCAGTAGGCATAGGCAAACGTAGAAAAATAAGCAGGAACTGTCGTTATTTTGGGGTTCTCAGTCTCTTTGAGCTGCGCGACCACATCTTCGAAATCTTCGGATGAAGAAATCCCAAGCGGATGCAACTCTGCATCCCTGTCTTTGAGAAATGCGAGCCAGTTTTTCGCCTCGTACTGTTGAAAAATCAGGTCGGTAATTGCACGGTCTTTCCGCGTGAGGGTTTCACACAGAGTCTGCTGCAATTCCTGCAATTTGAGGGAAAGTTTGGTATCGTCCGGCTGGATTTCGGGTAATCCGGCTATCAGGTAGTAATATTTGCTCATTATGTTACAAATTATAGTTTTGGTTGCAGATTGGGAATAGCAACTTAAAACAACAATTCTACCAGTTTCGGACGTAAAAATTCTTTGAAGTATTCCACGAACTCAGCCTCTCCGAAAGTGATTTTATAGCCACCAGATGCCGGTTGAATGGCAAAATCGGTTTTGGCTCCATTTACGGATTTAATAGCGACCCCGTTATTCAACAGCTCTTTTGCATTGGAGGCAAAATACGCGGTCAGTGCTTCGGCATCGCTGGCTTCAATCACTATCTGTTCTTTCTTAGCCCATTCTTGGGTAAACGAGAGAATCACTTTTTGCATAAAACCTTTATCGGCTACTGCTGCTTTGACAGACTCGTCAGTTACCTTACCGTTAACCAGATTAACAACTTCGGTTTTCAGAGCTTCTACCGATTGATGTGCGAAAAGCTTCAATTCCGAACGGGTGTTTTTATCAAGCTCTTCGGCCTGTTTTTTGGCTTGCGCAATTATTGCGGCAGCATCGGCTTCTGCTTTGTGAATAAGAGCAGCAGCCTCATCCTGAGCTTTTGATACGATGGCGAGGGCTTCGCTTTTGCCTTTTTCAACGCCTTCGAGATAAATCTTGTCGGTAAGTTCTTGCAGTGTTGAGTTCATATTGCTGATTTAATTATTTTTTTACTTAGACTGCAAATGTAATGGAATTATCAATAGGGTGTGCCGTTCGATTTAAATTGGAATTCCAATTTAACGTTATTTTTAATTGCAATAAACAACAGAAACGGGATAGTAATTTCCTTGAAATTTACAATAAAAAGAGAACGAAATAATTCAATAAAAAACAAAAATCAAATAAAAGCAGCAGATTATCTATCAGATCAATATAAACGGATGGCAAGAGACGAGAAGAGAACGGAATTCACGATTAGTGCTTCATACAGTAAACCCCGGAAGTTTTGACAAATGGGTATAAATTCAAGTTTGTTTTTTTTACACAATACCTAAAACAAGAAAGCGCGACCATCTCAGATTATGAGAAGGTCGCGCTTTCTTCTTAAAAAGAAAAAGTCTTATTTCTTGTTAAATTCAGATGAAACTGTCAACACTTTTCTTCCTTTTGCACGACGAGCTGCCAATACGCGACGGCCATTGGCAGTAGCCATACGTTCGCGGAAACCGTGTTTGTTTCTCCGTTTTGTGTTCGATGGTTGGAATGTTCTTTTCATTGCCGTAATGTTTTATATGTTGTTTTTTATTCCTGTTTTCGGGGCGACAAAGATACGGATTTTTTTCTATAAACAAACTATTCTGCTGATTTTTATCATCAAATGTATTTCGGGTTAATTTACATCATTAATTTTCTTTCGAAAGAGATTAAGTCTTTAGTTTTTTTATAGAAAAGAATTACAGAATTTTTTCCTTAATACAAGGATAATCAGCTACCTTTGTTGTCCTTAAACAGAGGTTATTCTAACTATTCATTAATCTATAAACTAAACAGTTATGTCTAAAGTAACAGTAGTCGGAGCCGGTAACGTAGGTGCTACCTGTGCTAACGTTCTGACGGTAAACCAAGTTGCGAGCGAAGTGGTATTGCTCGATATTAAAGAAGGTGTTGCTGAAGGTAAAGCAATGGACATCATGCAAACTCAGCCTACTCTGGGTTTCGCTACCAAAGTTGTCGGTGTAACCAGCGACTACAGCAAAACAGCTAATTCTGACGTTGTGGTTATCACTTCAGGTCTTCCCCGCAAACCGGGTATGACTCGCGAAGAACTGATCGGTGTTAACGCAGGTATCGTAAATTCGGTTGTTGCAAGCATCATCAAAGAATCTCCCAACGCTATCCTCGTTATCGTAAGTAACCCGATGGATACAATGACTTACCTGACATTCAAAACAGCAGGTCTTCCTAAAAACCGCGTAATCGGTATGGGTGGTGCATTGGACAGCTCTCGTTTCACTTACTACCTGAGCCAGGCTCTTAACACTAACGGTAACAACATCGAAGCTATGGTTATCGGTGGTCACGGCGACACAACCATGATTCCTTTGAAACGTCTTGCTAACTGCAAAGGTGTTGCTGTAAGCGAACTGCTTTCTGCTGAAGCATTAGACAAAGTAGTTGCCGACACAATGGTTGGTGGTGCTACCCTTACAAAATTGCTGGGAACTTCTGCATGGATGGCTCCGGGTGCTTCTGCTGCATTCCTCGTTAAATCTATTCTTAACGATGAAAAACGCGTACTCCCTTGCTGCGTTTACCTCGAAGGCGAATACAAACACAACGATATCTGCATCGGCGTTCCTACCGTAATTGGCAAAAACGGCGTTGAAGCTATTCTCGACGTTAAACTGAACGCTGAAGAACAAGAATTGTTCGACAAGAGCGCTGCTGCTGTTCAGGTAATGAACGACGTATTGAAAGAAATGAAACTGGTTTAATCTCCGGTTTAGATCTTCAAAAAATGAGAGGCATTCCATTCGGTTTGCCTCTTTTTTTTGACCAAAGTTCTCCTTTGATCCTATCTCTTCTTCTAAATTTGCGTGATATTGAGCATCGTGGCAACTCGTGCTATGGCAACTAATATCATCAGAGAAAATCACATCTGCAGGGATGGTATATCTTTTTGTGGGATCATTACACAGGAACCCGATACATCATCAATTCCAACCACGTAGTTATTAAGGAAGAAATAATACATGATAGAATATTTTAAACTCTCACTTAACCCAGAAACCATCCATTGTTTCTCTTCATTATAGTATGTGGCCTTTATCGAATCGAACCCTTTTTCTTTATACATTTTGCGAATAGAATCATTAAGAATAAATTCTTTTTTGTAATTTGTCAATTGATTGCTTTGGAAAACGAGATTCTGATTTAATGCTTCTGATAGGAAATTCTTAAAGGACATTCCCTTATATTCGCGCTTTCCTTGATAGCAGTTATGTAAATCAGCCAAACAAGTAACAATCAGGTTATTGCTATCGCCTTTTACGAAAAGAAAGAAAAAATCATATCTAAAGGGAGCTTTGTCATTGGCCAATTTTTCAATGAACCCTTGATTAATAAAACGTTTTTCTTGTTGCTTACAAGAAAAAACACTAATCATCGTGACAATGAAGATGATATAATGGAATAGTTTCATAATTAATTATCATTTGGTAGCCTCTTGCCAAAGCCGTTGCTAAAAAAGTAAACTCTCCGGTTGGCGCAGGTTTAGCGATAGCGTAACCTGTGCCCATAACTAGAGTGGTTTGTAACCACAACCAAGTACAACTTGGTTATTTTTCCAGTCCAAGATACCGCTTCGCTCCAATCTTGAACTAGTCAATCTGACATGCTTACGCCATCAGGGGATTATTCATCATCTTCTAAGTCTTACTCCTCCACATATACGCTTATCATTACTTGGAGGTTTAATTAGTAGAAGACAGTCATATAGAGCTTTAATATTTTCGTCCGACCAGCCGCTATATTTATGCATAATCTGTGATTCAAAAACATTGTTCTTATAAAAAACTAAAGTTACAGGGACTGATGTATAACCATACAGCTCTTTGGTATATGTATAGTTTAATTGAGAAAAAGGGATGTCAATCGCATGCGTTATAACATACTGATAATATTGCAAGTAAATTTCTTGTTTTTCAAAATCAATTTGAATTCGTGATATATTTCTATATTTTTTCCTACAGAAAACATTATAGAAAATCATCAATGCAATCATTATTGAAAAGATAACTTTATTAACAGGATCAAAATCTATTATGGATACACCAAAAATTGCAACAATAAGGGGTGCTATCCCATAAAATCTAACAGAAATAATTTTAAATAAAGTTGGCCTTTTGCTTACTTCAACAATGAATATATCTCTCATAGTCATTCTGATTATTGGCATTTTGTCATATCAAGCAAACTCGGCTCCAGTTCGGCATAGCCTCTTGCCAAAGTCGTTGCTAAAAAAGGGAACTCCTGCTTTCCAAATTTTCTCAAATGTAGCAATATTTCTTCCAAACATAAAAAGAGGCAGCGGATTACTATCGCGTTTTTGTGCTTTTGCTAGACCGTAGGACTATTTTTATCTCCGACACAGGCAAGCCATACATCAAACTCAAATTTGGCTTACGTGCCACAAGAGAGGGTCAATACAGTATTCTTCTATAAGCACAAAAAAAGCCGCCCGTGTAAATCAAGAGCGGCTTTTTTCATTTATTGAACAGGCTTATGCCAGTTTCTTTTTTTGTTGTCTTTTAGCGTGCCAAACCTGTACATCGTAAGCGATGGTTGAAGCCACCAGAATAGATGAATAAGTACCGGTTACAACACCGATCAGCAACGCGAATACAAAGCCCCGGATCACATCACCACCGAAGATGAAGATCGCCAGCAATACCAGGATCACACTCACCGTGGTATTGATAGTACGGCGCAGGGTGTGGTTCATAGCATCATCCATCAACGAGCTGATCTCACGTTTCGGGTACAACTTGATAAATTCACGGATACGGTCGAAAATTACCACCGTATCATTGATGGAGAACCCGATAACCGTCAAGATCGCCGCAATAAATGCCTGGTCGATTTCGAGCGAGAATGGCATAATACTGTAGAGCAAAGAATAAAGCCCCAGTACCACCACCACGTCGTGAATCAACGAAACCAAAGCTCCAATAGAGAACGTGTAGCTTGGGAAACGGAGGAAAATGTAAAGAGCAATACCCAATACAGCGAGAACGATCGCCCAGATAGCAGCTACTTTAATATCTTCTGCCACAGCAGGTCCTACCTTCTGAGAACTTACGATATGTTTTTTCACGAACTGATCTCTTGTGATATTGCTACCCAACATAGGTTTCAAGCTGGTGTATAATTTTGTTTCGATTTCATCATCCACCGAAGCCGACCGGTTAGTAATTTCATAGTTTGTAGAAACACGAACTTCTTTTCCGCTGGTTCCAATAGCAATTACATTTACATTACCGCCAAATGCACCTTTAAGTACCGTACGAAGATTTTCGGCATCAACCGGTTGATTGAATGCTATCTGATAGTTACGTCCACCACTAAAGTCGATACCCTGACTCAAACCACGGGTTGCCAGTGAACCTACACAGATCAAAAGAACAATACCGGAAACAACATACCATGTTTTACGCATTCCGATAAAGTCAATATTCGGGTGCAATAACCAGTGTTTGGTCAAACGGGTAGTAAACGATATATCTTCTCTTCCTTCTTTTTGTAAGAACAATTCGAAAAAGATATGAGTAAGGAATACCATGCAGAAGAAAGAGGTGATAATACCAATGATCAACGTAGTGGCAAAACCTTTGATCGGACCAGAACCGAATGAGAAGAGGATAATACCTACCAACAAGTGAGTAGCATTTGAGTCGACAATTGCAGACAGAGCGTGTTTGTAACCATCGGCAATCGCTTTCCGCAGATTTTTGCCCGCTTCTTTTTCTTCACGAATACGTTCGTTGATCAACACGTTAGCATCGACCGCAAACCCAAGCGTCAGCACGATACCGGCAATACCCGGCATAGTCAATACTGCTTTGAAGGAAGCAAGAATACCCATAATGAAGAGCACGTTCAGAATCAATGCTCCATTAGCAACTAAGCCCGGGATCCATCCGTAATAGAATATCATAAAGATCAGGATCAGTACAAAAGCAATCACAAACGAGATAAGACCCGCGTTGATTGATTTTTGACCCAATGACGGACCAACGTTGTCAGCTTGTACGATGTGTGCCGGAGCAGGCATACGACCTGATTTCAGAACGTTTGCTAAGTCCTTGGCTTCTTCAACTGTGAAGTGACCTGAAATCTGGCTACGACCGCCGGTGATTTCCTGGTTAACAACCGGAGCTGAATAAACATAGTTGTCAAGTACGATAGCTACGCATTTGCCTACGTTTTGTTTTGTAAGGATTGCCCATGTATTTGCTCCTTTGGAGTTCATGGTCATGTCCACGATAGCGTTTGAACCGTATTGACCGTAGTCATCTTTAGCGTCGGTTACAACGTCACCCTGAAGTGCAGGACCTTGTTTGGTGGTACTCTTCAAAGCATACAGTTCAAAATACTGACCTTGTTTGTCAATTGCCTTAACACCCCATTTCAAAGCGAGATCTGAAGGAAATTTGCTGCGAATCTGAGGATTGCGCAAGTAAGATCCGATTGTTGATGTATCTGCTGCAAGAGCTACACCCACACGAGGAGATGTACCTTGTGGATCGATACCCTGCAAAAGACCAAACAACGGATTTTTCTTTTTGAATTCGGCAATATTTTGTTGGTTACCTTTATCGGCTGTCGGTTTTTCTTTTTTCTTGATCAAAGCAGCAAGCGAATCTTCTTTTGAAGTGCCGGCAGGTTTCTGAGCCTTAGCTTCGGCTGTTGCCTTAGCAGGAGCTCCTACTGCAGGAACTGTGTCGGTTTTAGCTTTACCACCATTTTCAAGGATTGCAGGCAATGCACTGTTTGCATCTGCAAGAGTCTGATATATTTCAGCCACATTATAAGTTTCCCAGAATTCGAGGTTTGCTGTTCCCTGAAGAAGCTTACGAACACGTTCAGGATCTTTCACACCCGGAAGTTCCACAAGGATACGACCGGATTTTTCCAGTTTCTGAATGTTCGGTTGAACCACACCAAAACGGTCGATACGGGTACGGAGTACGTTGAATGAGTTGTTGATTGCACTTTCAACATCTTTTCTCAATACAACCATAACCTGATCGTTGGTCGCACTCAAAGGAATTTGATCTTTTTTATCGTATGTGCTGAATATTGTAGACAGCTTAGCATTAGGATCAAGTTCGAGGTATGCGTTTTTGAACAATGTCAGAAAGTCTGTCTGACTGCTAGCCTGACGTTGAATTGCCATATCGATGGCTTTGTTGAAATTTTGCGGGGGATTAGGAACCGTAAGCGAACGGAGAATATCGGCCTGCGATACTTCCAATATTACGTTCATACCACCTTTCAAGTCAAGACCAAGGTTAATTTCCTTGTCCATACACTCTTTGTAGGTATACCCAAACCACACCTTGGTGGGTGCGATAGAATCGAGATACCTTTTGTAAAGCGCGCTGTCGACTTCGTTTGTGCCCGGTTTCGTCGCAAATGCCAAAGCAGCTTTATTGTAATGGTTTGTCACAAAGCTGAATGACAAATAGAAGAAACAGACAAGCAAAAGCAACACGGCTAGAACCTGAACAAATCCTTTGTTTTGCATGTTTAACTATTTTAAATACATATAACTAATTGATAGAATTTCCAAATTATTTTGAGCCTGCAAATATAGCGATTTTTTAATAAGCCCAAAATGAGTTAAAAAAGAAATTT
>JAUZOL010000085.1 GCA_030706455.1 Bacteroidota bacterium | reverse complement strand
TTCTGTGAGTTGCTGCATGATAGCACTTTATCCCACCACTAAAAAATAGTATCTTTGCAAGATAATTTTTGCCGTCAAAACCGTCGCATGCTTCGAAATAAAGTATTAATAATAAGTGTATTACTTGGCTTTTTTCTGTTGTTGTTTGCTTCAGCTTCAGCAATAATTGCCCCTCCGCAGGACAATAAAAAGCTTTCAGGCGATACACTCCGCCGTGTACTTCCCGTCGATTCGTTATCGATGAAACCGAAAAAAAAGAAACAGCAAATAGATGACATCATCAACTATCAGGCCGAAGACTCAATTGTTTTTTATGGAAACGGGACTGGTTACATGTACGGTAAAAGTGATTTGAAGTACCAAAAAATGTCGCTGGCAGAGGCCGCTTACATTCGGATGAATATGGATAGCAGTCTGGTATATGCTTCGGCAAAGAAGGATTCTACCGGAGCCCTGGTGGGGAAGCCAATATTCAAAGACGAATCGAATGAGTTTACATCCAACGATTTGAGGTACAATTTCAATTCAAAGCGGGGATTGATTCACCATACGGTGACACAGCAGGGAGAAGGTTTCGTGGTGAGTGAAACTTCAAAAATCACGCCCGATAAAATGATCAATATGATCGACGGAAAATACACCACCTGCGAAGATCATGAGCATCCTCACTTCTATTTACAGATGACCAAGGCAAAAGTGAAGCCCAAGAGTTTTATCGTGGCAGGCCCGGCCTATCTTGTGCTGGAAGATGTTCCATTACCCATAGCGCTTCCTTTCGGATATTTCCCTTTCAACGACAAATATTCGTCCGGTGTAATTATGCCGTCGTACGGCGATGATTTTACCCGAGGTTTCAACCTGCACAACGGAGGGTACTACTTTGCCCTTAGCGATTATGTAGATCTTGCACTTACCGGCGAAATATACACCAAAGGAACCTGGGCGCTCAATGGGGCAAGCTCGTACGTGAAGCGTTACAAATATCGCGGTAATTTCAATTTTAGTTACCGTAACGACGTGTTCAGCGAAAAGGGCATGCCCGATTATAGTTCCTCAAAGAGCATGAGCCTCCAATGGTCGCATAGTCAGGATAGTAAGTCGAATCCTTATTCCAGGCTGTCCGGAAGTGTCAACTTCTCAACCACAAGCTTTAACCGCAACAACATTGATAATGTGTACAATGTATCGGTGATGTCGCAAAATACCAAAACGTCGAGCATCAACTTTACCAAGAGCTTCCCGGAAAATTCATGGACAATCACAGCGAATGCCAACGTAACACAGGTAACTTCGGATACCACCATCAATATGACCCTGCCAACGCTGAGCGTAGCATCCGGAACGTTATACCCATTTAAACGAAAAGTGGCGGTAGGTAAAGAGCGTTGGTATGAAAAACTGGTACTTAACTATACAGGGGATTTTTCCAATAGCATTCAGACCAAGGAATATAAGTTGCTAAAATCATCGTTATCACGCGACTGGAGAAACGGAGCCAAACACAACATTTCTGCGAATGCTTCTTTCAGCCTGTTCAACTACATTACCATCACCCCTTCTTTCAATTATACCGAACGATGGTATATGAGGAAAATCAACCAGCGATGGGATGATGCACGCAATGCGGTGGCAAGGGATACCACAACGGGCTTTTTCCGCTCATACAACTTTAGTGGAAGCCTCTCAGCTCAAACTACATTGTATGGGTTTTATGTGCCGAGTCGTAAGATTTTTGGCGATAAGATCGATCGCATCCGCCACGTGTTTGTTCCTTCGTTCAGCTTTAGTTTCAATCCCGACTTTAGCGATCCTATCTGGGGTTCATACTCTACTTACAGCAAATACGTTGCGGCAACAGCTTCTCATGCTGCTTATCAGGAAACAGTAAAGTATTCGCCATTCGAATCGGAAATTTATGGATATGCAGGCGCCGGAAAATCGGGAGCTATCGGTTATTCATTTACCAACAACATTGAAATGAAGGTAAAGCAAAAATCGGATACTACAGATCTGCCTGTCTATAAAGTGGTAAGCCTTATAGACAATCTCTCTATCAGCGGATCGTACAATCTGGTGGCAGACTCGCTTCGTTGGTCATTGATTAATGCCAACCTGCGTATTAAGATGCCGTTTTCCAACAACTTTACGTTGAATGTCGGAGGAACCTTCGATCCGTATATGTACGGCCTGAATTCGAGCGGACAGCCGGTACATGTGGATCGTTTGCGCTGGAATCATGGGAAATTGCCCCGATTTATGGGAACCAGTTTTTCTCAGAGCTTCACGTTAAACAATGATACTTTCAAAAAGAAGTCATCCAAGGAAAAAGACAAAGACAAAGAGAGGGAAAAGAGGCTTGCGCCGCTTACCGGAGCCGATCTGCTTAATCCCGAACTGGTGATGAAGCATAAACAAGACTCTATTGCTGAGCAAAAAAAGAATGAAAAGCGGGATTTAGATGCCGACGGATATGTAAAGCCAACTTTCAAATGGAGTGTTTCTGCCAACTATGGGGTGCAGTATGGGCAATCGACTTTTAACTACCAGAAGATGGACTACAATATGGGATTGACGCATAGCCTTAGTTTTAATGGTACGCTTTCTCCCACGCCCAAATGGAATGCCAACTGGTCGGCTACCTACAGCTTCTCCGATAAAAAACTCACGCAGGTAAACCTTAGCATCACCCGCGACCTTCACTGCTGGTCGATGAGTGCTCAAATAGTACCGGTAGGTTACTACACCTCTTATTCGTTCAAGATTGCCGTTAAATCGTCGCTGCTGCAGGATTTGAAGTATGAAAAGCGGAGTAACTACGGCGAAAATGTAAAATGGGAATAAAAGTACCATAGTTAAGATTTATAGGAACTGAAAATTTGAAATTAACGGGTACATGAAAAGACAAAATGCGCAAACCCTCGGAGAAGCAATAAAAGTATTTCTGGCCGAAAAGAAAGCCTTCAATCGCAAATTGCTTGAGAATCGTGTTGTCAGTTCATGGGGCGAAATTATGGGCTCAACGGTGGCGTCTTATACTTCTAATGTAGAGATCCGTCGCCAAAAGCTTTATGTGACTCTTACATCGTCTGTACTTCGGCACAGCCTTTCAATGTCGAAAGACGAAATTGTAAAAAAAATAAACCGGGCTTTGGGAGATGATGTGGTATCCGAAGTGGTGTTTCGGTAATTGCCCAACCCTTCCCAAGGAGGAGGAGACCTGAATCTGCACCATTTGATTTACGTTTGTGCAACGTCTTCATGCCCGGAAACTTTGAACTTTGAACTTTGAACTTGAAACTTTGAACCTGAAATTAGTTCATGCAGGAATTTCTTCAACATAAAATATTTCAACTCATCTCGGATGCTGCCGACGAGATGCAGTGCGAGTGCTACGTTATAGGCGGATATGTGCGCGACCTTTTCCTGAAACGCAATTCGAAAGACATCGATGTGGTGGTAGTTGGGAGCGGAATTGATCTTGCTCAGGCCGTTGCAAAAAAATGGGGCAAAGGCACCCATCTGAGTGTATTCAAAACCTTCGGTACGGCTCAGTTAAAGAAAGGGAGCGTGGAGGTGGAATTTGTGGGCGCCCGTCGTGAGTCATACAACCACGATTCGCGGAAGCCTTTAGTGGAAGCCGGTACCCTGGAAGACGATCAGCGCCGTCGCGATTTTACGGTCAATGCACTGGCCATTTCGCTCAATAAAGACACACTCGGCAAACTGCTTGATCCGTTCGGTGGACAGGAAGACATGGAGAAGAAAATTCTCCGCACGCCGCTCGATCCCGATATTACCTTCAGCGACGATCCGTTGCGTATGATGCGTGCCATACGGTTTGCCACGCAATTGCAATTCAAAATTCATCCCGATACCTTCGATGCCATAGTCCGCAATCGTGAGCGCATTAAGATTATTTCTGCCGAGCGCATTGCCGACGAGATGAACAAGATGATGGCAGCAAAACACCCGTCTGAAGGCTTCTTTTTACTCGATAAATCGGGTTTACTGGAAATTATCTTTCCTGAATTATCGGCTCTGAAAGGGGTGGATGTACGCGGTGGTAAAGGGCATAAAGATAATTTTGTACACACACTGGCCGTCCTCGACAAACTGGCATCGCATTCGGACAACCTGTGGTTGCGTTGGGCAGCGCTGCTGCACGATATTGCCAAACCGGTTACCAAACGCTGGGATGACCAGACAGGCTGGACTTTCCACAATCATAATTTTATCGGTGAAAAAATGATTCCGTCCATCTTCAAACGGATGAAGTTGCCGATGAACGAGAAGATGCGTTTTGTCCAGAAGATGGTATCGCTACACATGCGCCCCATCGTGTTGAGCGAGGAAGGAGTAAGTGATTCGGCCATTCGCCGCCTTTTGTTCGATGCCGGCGACGATATAGACCTGCTGATGCAGCTTTGCGAAGCCGATATTACCTCCAAAAACCAGGTTAAGGTACGGACTCATTTGGAGAACTTCGCGCTCGTTCGTCAAAAACTTATCGACATAGAGAACAAAGATCGCATCCGCAACTGGCAACCGCCTATCGACGGAATCGAAATTATGAAGATATTCAACCTGCCGCAATGCCGTGAGGTTGGTTTACTGAAAAATGCTATCAAAGACGCCATTCTCGATGGCGAAATTCCCAACGAATACGATGCTGCCTACCGTTTCCTGATGGCTAAAGCCGTCGAGCTGGGAATAATAAAACAATAGGATCAAGGAATCGATACAAATCACTTTACTTTTAGTCTTTTGAAAATAAAAATTTCAGAGCGACATCCCGTCGCCCTGAAATCAAAAACTAAAATGTTTAAGCAAAGTATCGTTACCATAGGCGCAACGATATACGGTTATGGTCTTTCGACTGTATAATTGATGTGGGGCAAGACCACTTATAAGGTGACTGCTTCAATGGTATAGCCTGCTTTCTTGAGTTGAGCCACCAATCCTTTATCACCAACGAGGTGTAGAAATCCTACAGCGATAAAACACGATTGGGATTTCATCAGCCCGGGTAGTTGGGTCATCCAGTTATTGTTCCGGTTCTCTGCAAGGATTTTCTTTTCGTCAGGTGTCATACTGTCGTCGGCCTTATCGAGAGCGTCAGCTTTTGCCATATCGCCTTTCTTGTAGGCATCTGTTATGTTTAATTGGAGGTCAATTCCCTTTTGCTTGTTTTTGATGTCGTACATCAGAATCTCAGCCTGTCGCTTTAAAGGGAGGCTGTTGAGAATAATCTCCATTTGCTGATCGAGAGTTTCGAGCCCTATCACTTTTTTACTGCTCTCTTTTGCTGTTTTCTGCAATATGCCATCTATCGCCTCCGGTTGTTTGGTCATCCCGTATGCCTGCATAAAAATGAGGCCGGAATAAAGTGTTTCGAGTAGCATTGGTTTCATAGTTCCCAATTGAGACAGACCTGCGCCCATCAACTGTTGAAATTCGGCATCGGCCAGTTGGTAATCTTCAGGAGACAATAGTTCTTTCATGGTGGTACCGGTAAGCATTCCTGCCTGCAACATTTTCATCTGGACTGTCGCCGGGTCGGGAATTATCATCTCGCCCACTACGGCATCGGTTTGCTTGCTAAGGTCGATAATCTTGTCTATGTCTTTTATCTGATCTTTATCTACCAGATGGTGAGTCCCGAAGAGATAGCTCGGCTTGGTCAAACCATTGCCCGTCACTTTCCACAATAGTTGAGCGTTGGCACTGCAGGTAATTAATAAGGCGATAAATGCCGAGAAGAGAATCTTTTTGTTCATTGGTGTGGTTTTAGAAAAAATAATAATATGGTGTTCATAGGTAAACAGCGTTTCGAAATTTCAGGACGCCATCCCGTCGCCCTGAAATTCAAGTGTTAACAATAAACCTAATGTAAATGTTTACACTGGTTTGCGTTTATCTCTTGATCGGAATAGCATGATATTCCAGCGTTTGTTTATTATTCCTTACTGGCAGGGTGAAAAGTGTTTTATGCAAGAGCGAGGATCAAATCGCTGTCGATTGTCTATCGACAGGCTCTTCTGCTACTTTTCGATTTCGGTTAGTTTTAAGAATCAGGCAGCATTGTTTCATGCTGCTACCGATATAAAAGACGATTTGTTTTGCAAATGTACTTATTTCATTTTTATATAATGGAGATATGTTTATGTTTGTAGATTAATTTATATTATATAAACAAATATTTTATCATATAGTTGCCAAAGTGAGATCTTCGCTTTAAGCGTAACCTTTACACCCTGCAATTGAGCCCCGAAATTCTACCGGAGGTTTAAAACAACAGAGGCTGCCTCGCAATGAGACAGCCTCTGTTGTTTTTTCTGAACTCCGTCAGAATCCGTTATATAATATGTTTATTCGTAGAGGCGAATCGTATTTTGGATCATGGGTCTTTTTGTTTCGTATTTGTACTCCACTCAAAGTCGACTGTTGTTTTATTGACGTTATCGTACTCGAACTACTGCTGGCTAAGGTGTATTCTACCGGTACCAGTACCATTTCCTCAACGGCATCCTGAGGGATAACAGAATTCCCGTAGTATTTATGCAGCTTGGCAGTGAGCATTGAAGAAAGGTCGAATGTATAGCAATGCTTTGTCGAGTTGTAGGTTGCTATCATTATGGTATCGCTGGAATAGTTGTAATTCTTCAGATAGTTGAGCAGGTTTGCTTTGCGGGTCAGCAACAGTGTTGTCGGTGGTTTCAACGCGTAAGGATTGATCGTATCCCTGTTGACAACTTCAACTGTCATTCCCGAATGATTGAAATTAATAATCTTACCCGCTAAATCGTAATTGCCATTTTTATCCTTATGATTTTTAATCTTATTGAAGATTCTTCCAACAGGAATATTCACCTGCGTATAGATACCTGCAGGAGAGGTAATGTAAGTGACCGAATCAGGTACGCTGGCAATTGTGCTGATGATATCTTTGTGCGCTATAAGGCCTATCTGGCGTACATCTTTGCTGGCAGGGAAAATAAGGCCCGAAGTAAGAACAGTATCTTTATTGGAAACAAATGCATGATATTTGTAGTACAAGGTCATGTACAGGTGATGAATGTTCCAGATAGAACCGTCGCCGTATTCGGAACGAAGGTAGATGCCCTTAAAGAAGTTCGCAAATGAGCTTTGGCTATTAAAGGTACCATCCTTAGCGGCCTGAAAAAATCTCTTGACCTCATCTGCCGAGAATTTATATTTCAGGTGCGGTTGGTATGATACGGTGTCTGTTAAAGTATCGGGCACAGCTACCGAAATACGTGAGCCCAAAAGTTTGCTCCTTGAACAATATTTAGAGGCATCTTCGGTGGTGTAATAGGTCGTGTTGTAATCGAGGGTTCCCTTGTCCATTTCGTAAGCCGAGATTTGTACCGGAGAATGTTTACTCCCTTTCCAGGTATTAAATACAAGCGTTAACGACAATGAATCGGCTACAGCTCCCGCAGGCAGTGAAAATGTACTGGGTGCGGTAAACTGGGCAAGAATCTCACCACGCGTTGTTCCGTATGTGGCGTTATAAAATTCTCCTAGCAGAAGTGAGTCTGCCGAGCAACTTGCCGGTGAACTGTTCGTGCCTGTTTTTATGCTGAATGAATTAACATAACATGTATCAGTACCCAGTACTATTCCATCTCCGGAGGGCTGAACGGACGTCCCCAAATCATAATCCCCGGAGCAGGAGGAGAACATTAAAATAGTAGCGGCACATACTACATACAGGAAAAATTTCATATGATAATAATTTTCTTGTTTAAGAACATATGGAACACTTATGTTGCAACAGCATTATCTTTTTGGCTGTTTTTGAAAACATGATTGTTTCATATGATGATAATTTGTTAATCATTAAGGAATGAAAGAACACGCATCCGGTTTCTTTTGGAAGTGAAGTGATCAAATGCCAGACCGGGGTGTTTCATAGATGAAGAATTGAACAATTTATTTTTATCTGTCGTGTACTCTTACCAGCTTTTATTACATTACTTTATCATACAAATCGGAATACGCCTTAATATAGGTTTCCGCGGTTTGATGTGATAAAAACTTATCGGAGAATTTTTCAGAAGCATATTCTTTCACCTGAGCGTTTATAGTTTCGCTGCCTTCGATGGCGGCATCCGAAAAATCGAGAGCCAGTTTCGAAAGAGCGACAAAATCTACAGATTGGTTCTTTATCGAAGTCAAATCCGAATCCTCCACCCCGTCAAGTCGTAATATCGTATCGTATCCTTCTTTGAACGGAGTATTGAAGTCGTCGTTATAAACAGAATAAACTATTTTTGAGTTGCGGAAGAAAGGATCGTCGTGATAAGCTTTCTTGATGTAAAGAGGAACCAGAGCAGTCATCCATCCGTGACAGTGAATCACGTCGGGAGTCCAGCGGAGCTTCTTTACCGTCTCCAAAACACCACGTGCAAAAAAGATAGTTCTTTCGTTATTGTCTTCGTATTCCACCCCATTTTCATCGGCCACGGTTTGGCGGTGGTGAAAATAGTCATCGTTGTCGATAAAATAAACCTGCATACGGGCGGCCTGAATGGACGCAACCTTGATGATGAGAGGGTGATCGGTATCATCAATAATGAGATTCATTCCTGAAAGTCGTTGTACTTCATGTAGTTGATTACGACGCTCGTTGATACAACCGAACTTTGGCATGAACGTGCGAATTTCCTTTCCTCCGTCCTGAACCGCCTGCGGTAATTGCCGGCAGATGGTTGAGATTTCTGATTCAGGCAAGTAAGGAGTGATTTCTTGCGTGATAAACAATACTTTGGTAGCTTCGCCCATATTGATGAAATAAGTATATTAAGTCAAAAAAACTACACAAAGGTAGATAAAAAAATTTGTTTTACCACACAAGTATTTCTTTAAGAATTTCTCTACAAAAGCGGGTTTTTCAATGTTTTACTTCATTTAACACAAGTATGAGATTTCGTCCCACACAGGCATTCGGACCGGGAATGTGAAGTAAATTACTGACCGTTGGAGCAATATCTGTAATGTTGGCAGAAGTAATGGTTTGTGAGTTAATTGAATAACCGAATAGAATGAACGGCACATAAGACTCTTTCCGGTTACTGGCCGATATGATTTTCCCTGAAGCATCGGCTTCTACCCATCCCGGCATAAGCGTGAAAACTATGTCTCCGGAGTGATTCTTATTATAAGAATTTTTCATTCGGGATTGTTCATCATATCCTTTACCGTCCGAATGAAGTATTTCCTGAGTAGTGAATGCTGTTTGAACTCCCTGTAGTTCCATCATAAAGTCAGCGCAATGTTGCTGGATGGCGTTCATCGAAATCCCTTTTTTCTCGATTGTTTTACGGTCCAGATAGATGTTTTTGTTGAAATAGCCGGTAACCCACTGATTCTGTCCATAGACCGCCATCAGGTAAAGGTTGAGCAGAGCCATCGAACTTGACGGGACGAATGTGCCACCGCTTATCTTGTAATTGGCCAGCGTGTTTTGAGAATGAATCTCTCCCTGGCTGCCGGTAACCACAAACAACGCATGGTTCAACCCGACGCTTTGATCAATCTTATCGATCAGTTCGGCGAGGTATTTATCCAGTCGCAGGTACATGTCTTCTTTCTCTGCCGAAAGCATTTCAAACGAATCGTCGCCATTTGTTTGAAGCGAAAACTGTAACCCGAGATAATCTGTTGCATTGCCGGCTCCCATCTTCTCCGTAGCCACAGCCTTTAGAGCTGCATCTTTTACAATCTGGTTGGCAAAGGGAGTATGCTTAAAATGCTGCACACGTTCCGAAACGGTTTTCCCGGTGTTGAAATAGACAAAACCTCTTGCAGCATCCTTTCTTTTGGGAGGAAACAGGTAGGTATTGATCGGATATAATGGTGTCCAGTCTGCCAGTGTTGTTGTTTCAAGCGAATGGTCTACATTCATCTGATCGGCCCAGCGGGGCAAGCCCAGCGGGTAAAAGGAGGTAGTGGCAAAATGACCCGAGTTGTTGTCAATCCACACTGCTCCGTCGGCAGCATGGCCGGCAAGCATAATGGCTTCATGACTGTTGATTCCGATGGAGAAAACCCTGGATTTTCCCCCGCTGTTCATCTTCAACTCGTCTGATACGGTAGAAGCCAGCAACGGTTTCGGAGACAGTGTTTCGGTTGTACCAATTCCGGCTGCTGAAGGATCTTTCAGGCTTAGTTCCAGTTTATCTGTTGTCCGATCGTAATACTGGTTCCCGGTAATGCCGTGATAAAACGGAGGCGTGCCACAGACCAGAGTGGCATAGTCGCTTGCGGCTCCGCACGAAAGAATTGGATAATACGTATGCCGGCAAACCGCTCCCTGACTGTAAAGACGGCGAAAGCCTCCTCTGTCGAAAAGATTCCAGAGGGTGGTCAGGTGTTCCGGCTGAAGTCCGTCAATTACAATATTGACTACCAAACGCGGGCGTTCGGGTTCGTTCGCAGCAGATACTGAACCTGACAGACCGATAAAAAGTGCTACATACAGGCAAAACGATTTCATGCGTTTATTTTTACATTAAAGTCACATGGAATTCGCATGATTGGGAATAATTATTTCGATTGGTGATTCCGGGAATCATGCTCATTTCATTTCTTTTTTGCTTTTCCATCTGCAATGACTACACTCCTGAAGGATTCTCCTTTCAGTCTCAAATACATAATTGAGCGTAAAGCCAAAATAATAATCAACAGAATCTCAGCTATCACAAAACTTTGTGGCAGCATAAACAGGGTTATCATCATAAATACCTCGCAGGCAAGGAATAGAAATTGCAGGTAGAATGCAAATTTGCGGGTTTGCCGAAAACAAACCGTAAACGCGAAAACCAGCAAGAGTGGATTCAGCCACACTACATTCCAGTTGGAAGATACCAGCGGATGAACGGAGAAAGAAGTCAGGTAAAATATGATAAAGCCGGCAGCTCCTCCAATTCCGAATAAAATAACATCGAACCAAATCGAGAGCTTGCGATTGCGTTTGTCTTTTGAGCAAATCCACAATGTTACTAACAATAACAGGACGCAAATCCAGGGGATATAATTAAATGCCGGTTTTATCTCTTTCCCTTGTACGGTAACCAGTTGCGACGAACTACTCACCAACGGAACTGTAGTACTTTCCCGTTGAATCCGTGCGGTAGCTGCGGCACGCATCAGTCGTTCGGGCAGGAACATGGTTTGCTGAAAGCTTGCGACATTGTCTTTAGGTGCTCCCAGTACCAGATGAATACCAAAAAGGATAGCCGGGCTATCCTCGGTGTAGAGATCTATGAGTTGCAGAAAGGTCTCCTTCTTCTTTTCTAAGTTTTTATCGAACGTGATTTTCCCCTTGATTGCCCCGATAATCATGTCGCGGGGGCGTGTGGCACAGTTGTCGAAAACAAAATTGTAACGGTAGTACCGATGCTCGGGCTTATAATTCTCAACCAACGCGTCAAACAGCGCCTGTTTTTCACTTTGTTTCAGGTTAAGCACCTGTTCCCACATGTTTATCTGCCGGAACTGGTATTCAAGGATAAATTCCGAAGTTTCGGTAACTCCCAGTTGATAGTCGGTCTCTCCGTTGACAAATTTGTAATAAAACCCAGGGGTGTTATAGTCAAAATATCCATAATTGAAACTGATATCAAGATGATTAACCGGATCGCAAATGCGAATGGCGGAATGCCCGAATTTCGCGTAAAGTTCCGGCCCGGGGCCACAGGTGAGGAGCGACACTTTAGCCGAGTCGGACAAAGTGACGGCTCCGGCGCTAATGATTGAAACGAAAAACAGGAAGATGATGATAGGTCTGCGCATTGATACAAAAATTAGTAATAAACAGGCCTTACAGACATCCGTTCAGAATTTCACGGACTTTGTCGGGAGTAATCGTTCCGTTTTCACCCAGTTTCCATCCTCGTTGTTCAAATCTTTCTACAATGCTGTTAATTGATTCACTGCCGATTCCGTATTCGCTCAGCTTGGTTTTAATACCGACACTGCGGTAAAAGTTTTCCGTTTTGGCGATAGCAGCTTCCACCTTTTCATCGTCCGAACCTGTCGTGATGTTCCATACCCGCTCGCCATACTGAAGCAGTTTTGCTTTTTTCTCTTCACGCATAACTCTCCAAAGTGACGGCTGAACAATTGCCAGTGTAACGGCATGATCCAGACCGTGGAAAGCGGTCAGTTCGTGACCGATAGAGTGGGTAGCCCAGTCCTGAGGAACTCCCATTGCAATAAAGCCGTTGAGGGCTAATGTCGCACTGTACATGAAGTTAGACATTAGATCGTAGTTGGTATTGTCGGCAACGACTTTCTCTCCCAGTTCGGTAAGCGTAGAAAGGATTCCTTCGGCAAAGCGATCCTGTACCATCGCCTGAGAAGGGTAGGTGAGATACTGCTCGCAAACATGTACGAAGGTATCAACAACGCCGTTTGCAACCTGGCGTTTGGGCAGCGAGTATGTTACTTCCGGATCAAGGATGGAGAAAACCGGATTAGCTTTTATACTACCGAATGCAAGTTTCTCGTGAGTAGCTTTTTTAGAGATCACCGCGTTACCGTTCATCTCAGAGCCGGTAGCCGGAAGGGTTAATACCGAAGCCAGAGGAAGCGCATCTGTAATTTTATTCTGGTCTATCAAAAGATCCCATGGATCCCCATTGTAAACAACGGCAGCTGCAATAAATTTGGTTCCGTCGATTACCGAACCGCCTCCTACTGCCAGCAAGAAGTCAATCTTTTGTTCCTTTACAATCTCTACGGCTTTGATCAATGTTTCGTAAGTAGGATTTGGCTCA
>JAUZOL010000084.1 GCA_030706455.1 Bacteroidota bacterium | reverse complement strand
GTTGGAACATCTGTTCGTCAAAAAGCAGAAAAGATCACACAGATCGAAATTATGCCCAAACCTCCGGTTGGTTCAAATCCTGAAACACCGTGGCCTCTCTACCCGATGGTTTTGAAAACATCATCGTCGCATATGGAAGGTTGCGAACGCCGCTGGAACCTCGACACACTCCGTTTCCTCAGCGAAAACGGACAGGTAACCGGCGTTGAAGTAGAAGAAGTAGAATGGACAAAAGACGAAAACGGACGTATGAATTTGAAACGTACCGGAAAAGTTGAAACCATCAAAGCTGATTTGGTTTTCCTTTCGATGGGATTTGTTCATCCGCTCTACGAAGGTTTGTTGCAGGAATTAGGCGTAGAACTGAACGAACGCAAAAATGTTGCGATCGACGGTTCGCACCAAACATCCGTAAACAAAGTGTTTGCTTCCGGTGATGCCGCTCTGGGCGCATCTCTGGTCGTACGTGCCATCGCTTCGGGTCGTGACACTGCCGAAAGTATCGACGAATTCTTGAAGGCTTGATTTACTTCCCACTCAGCATATTTCGGTAAGCAGATACCAGGTTATCAGTAGAAGGTGGTTCCTGATACCTGCTTACCATTTATATGAGCTCCCCGTTCATCCCGATCGGCTCATGTAAAGCTACTTTCTGTATCAGAGTGTTTTTCTGCCGTCCGGAGCCCTTCCGGAACTAAAACCTACCGCTTATGCGAAACAACATTCTACCCAACAATTTTTATTCCGAATATCAAAAACGGCTTGCCGAAGTACGTTCACATCTGAACCGTCCTTTGACATTGGCCGAAAAAATATTATACGTTCACCTCTTTGACTCCAAAGAAACAAAAGCATACCAAAGAGGTTCAGACTATGCTTATTTTGCGCCCGATCGGGTAGCCATGCAGGACGCCACAGCTCAAATGGCCTTGCTCCAGTTTATGAATGCCGGCAAAAGCAAGACTGCCGTTCCGTCGTCAGTGCATTGCGACCACCTGGTTACCGCCAAAGTGGGAGCTTCCGACGACCTCCATTCGGCCAATGTGACCAACAAAGAGGTATACGATTTCTTGCTCTCCGTTTCCCAAAAATATGGCATTGACTTCTGGAAGCCCGGTGCTGGCATCATCCATCAGGTGGTCCTCGAAAATTATGCATTCCCCGGCGGAATGATGGTAGGTACCGACTCTCACACGCCCAATGCTGGCGGACTGAGCATGGTAGCCATCGGAGTGGGTGGTGCCGACGCTGTCGATGTGATGGTGGGTATGCCATGGGAACTGAAAATGCCGAAACTGATTGGGGTAAAACTCACCGGTCGCATGAATGGCTGGACTTCACCCAAAGATGTAATCCTGAAACTGGCCGGAATCCTTACCGTTAAAGGAGGAACCAATGCCATTATCGAATATTTCGGCGAAGGAGTTTCTTCGCTGTCCGCAACCGGCAAAGCCACCATTTGCAACATGGGAGCTGAAGTGGGTGCTACCACCTCCATCTTCCCGTTCGACGAAAAGACAGCATATTATCTGAAAGCTACCGGACGTGCCGACATTGCCGAGCAAGCTGCTACTGTAGCTGCTGATTTACAGGCCGACGCAGAAGCTATTGCCGCTCCCGAAAAATATTACGACCGGGTAATCGAGATCAATCTCGACGAACTGGAACCGTATATCAACGGCCCGTTCACTCCCGATGCCGCCCATCCGATTTCCGAATTCGTAAAGATCGTAAAGGAAAAGAATTATCCCGAAACGGTTGAAGTCGGACTGATCGGTTCCTGCACCAACTCATCGTACGAAGATTTGGCCAAAGCGGCATCCATTGCCCGTCAGGCCAACGAAAATAATATTGAAACGAAGGCCAAATTCATCCTTTCGCCGGGATCGGAAAAAGTGCGTGCCACTGCTGAGCGGGATGGCTTGCTGGCTCCGTTCGAACAATTTGGAGGGCTAATCATGGCCAACGCTTGCGGCCCCTGCATCGGTCAGTGGAAACGCCAAACGGATAATCCACAGGCGCTGAACTCCATTGTTTCGTCGTTCAACCGCAACTTTGCGAAACGCGCTGATGGCAATCCGAACACCTATCATTTTGTCACATCACCGAATCTTGTTACGGCTCTAACATTGGCTGGCCGACTGACATTTAATCCGTTGACCGACACCATTCTCAACAAGGAAGGCAAAGCAATCAAATTGCAGGAACCTGTCGGCGATGAGCTTCCGCCACAGGGCTTTGCACAGGCCGAATCGGGCTGTTTGAAACCATCTGCTGACGGTTCTTCTATCGAAGTAAAAATTGCTCCTGACTCACAGCGTCTGCAAAAACTGCAACCATTTGCGCCGTGGGACGGCAACGATTATAAAGGATTGGCATTGTTGATAAAGACTCAAGGCAAATGCACCACCGACCATATTTCGATGGCCGGAGAATGGTTACGTTTCCGTGGTCACCTCGAAAACATCTCAGACAACCTGCTGATGGGAGCCGTCAACGCCTTTAACGAAAAGACCAACGAAGTGCTCAATCCGCTTGACGGTTCGTACGGAAAAGTGTCGCAAGTGGCAAAAACGCTGAAAAGCAAAGGTATTTCGTCGATAGTGGTTGCCGAAGACAATTACGGAGAAGGTTCTTCGCGCGAACATGCCGCCATGGAGCCTCGCTTCTTAGGAGTCAAAGCAATCCTTAGCAAATCGTTTGCCCGTATTCACGAAACAAACCTGAAGAAACAGGGGATGCTGGCGCTGACATTTGCAAATGCCGCCGATTACGACAAAGTAAAAGAAACCGACACGATCGACATTCTCGGCCTAACCGAATTTGCACCGGGCAAGCCATTGACGATAAAATTGCATCATGCCGACGGAAGCGAAGATAGCTTTGCTGCAAACCACACGTATAACCAGGAACAAATTGATTGGTTTAAGGCGGGTTGCGCGCTGAATATGATGAAATAATATTTGAGACGGGACAAGCGGCTTCCCTGCCGCTTGTAGATTTTCGCAAGCGACAAGGATGTTGCTTGTCCCAACTAACAATTCAACAATAGAATGAAAGTTACTTGTACAAACGGTCAGCTGACCGTACCCGATATAGTTACCATCCCATTTATTGAAGGCGATGGTATCGGCCCCGAAATAACCGGAGCTGCACAAAAGGTAATCAATGCCGCAGTGGCAAAAGCCTATAATGACAAGCATTCCATTGAATGGAAAGAAGTGCTGGCCGGCGGCAAAGCATTCGAACAAACAGGTTCTTGGCTACCCGACGAAACGCTGGCAGCTTTTCAGGAATGCCTCGTCGGCATCAAAGGGCCGTTGACCACACCGATTGGTGAAGGCATCCGTTCGTTGAACGTGGCGCTGCGTCAAACCCTCGACCTGTTCGTGTGCCTGCGCCCCGTACGCTGGTTTAAGGGCGTTCCCTCGCCGGTAATTCATCCGGAAAAGGTCAACATGTTTATCTTCCGTGAAAATACCGAAGATATTTATGCCGGAATCGAATACATGACCGGCGATGCTAACTGTGAAAAGTTCAAGAAATTCCTAATCGAAGAGATGGGAGTGAAGAAAGTCCGCTTTCCAGACACCTCTTCTTTCGGGGTAAAACCGGTATCGAAAGAGGGTTCAGAACGTTTGGTTCGTGCTGCTATTCAGTTTGCGGTCGACCGCCAATTGCCGTCTGTCACGATCGTTCACAAAGGCAATATCATGAAATTTACCGAAGGTGCCTTCAAAAACTGGGGCTATAAACTGGCCGAAGCCGAGTTTGGCGATAAGGTTTTCACCATGGCCGAATACCAGCAAATAAAGAAAAGCGAAGGGAAAGAGGCTGCCGATGCCGTTTACAAACATGCCGTCAAAGAAGGTAAGATTATTGTGAAAGATGTTATTTGCGACGCATTCCTGCAAGAATCGTTACTGCATCCGGAGGAACACTCTGTAATTGCCACCATGAACCTGAACGGAGATTACGTATCGGATCAGCTGGCTGCCTGCGTGGGAGGAATAGGCATAGCTCCGGGAGCAAACATTAACTACAATAGTGGCCACGCCATTTTCGAGGCGACCCATGGCACCGCTCCCGACATTGCAGGAACGGGCAAAGCCAATCCGTCGTCATTACTGCTTTCGGGCGTAATGATGCTCGACTATCTGGGTTGGAACGAAGCTTCGGTATTGATCGAAAATGCCATTGAAAAACTGATGGCTGAACGCAAGATGACGGCTGATCTCTATTCGCAGACGGAGAATGCAACCCTGCTTTCGACAAGCGAATATGCAGATGCACTGATCAGTTTGTTATAAATCGAAAATTCTGGTACACTAAAATATCTTGTGGCATCCCCACATTTTACAAACCAACAGACCGGAGTAAGATTCCATGAGTCTGACGAGAGAAAGAACCTGTAGTATTAATTTTATAACATGAAAGGTTATGAGTACAGATGACATCATTAAAAAGCTGACTGATTCTATTAAAGTCACAAGTCACATTGACAATGAGCTTTTTACCAAATATAATGTAAAGCGTGGTCTGCGTAACGAAGACCACTCCGGAGTATTGGTCGGACTGACCACCATCGGCGATGTTGTGGGTTACGAACGACAGGAAGGCGGGCCGCTGAAAGCTATTCCCGGAAAACTTATCTATCGTGGCATTGACGTGGAAGACATTGCCGCATCGTTACAAAAAACCCATCGTTTTGGTTTCGAAGAAACAGTATTTCTCCTTTTGGCTGGTTACCTTCCGTCAAAAGAGGAACTGGATTCATTCAACGAGCTGATTTCTGAGCAACGCCGCATTGAAGACATGTCGAAGTTCAGCATCCTGCAATTACAAGGGCACGATATCATGAATATTCTGGCTCGTTCGGTGATGATCATGTACACCTTCGATGATAATGCAGATAATACTTCGCGCGAAAATCTGATGAAGCAGGCTGTTTCGCTTATCGCCAAATTCCCGACTATCATCGCTTATGCTTATCACAGCATGCGGCACACATATCAGGGAAGAACCATGGCCATTCGTCACCCTAAAGACAACCTCTCGATTGCAGAGAACTTCCTTTATATGCTCAAAGGACCGGACAACTACACAGAACTGGATGCCCGCATTCTGGACATGGCACTGGTACTTCATGCCGATCACGGCGGGGGTAACAACTCGACCTTCACCATCCGTGTAACCAGTTCGTCTGGAACCGACACCTATTCGTCGGTTACAGCAGCTATAGGATCGTTGAAAGGGCCATTGCACGGGGGGGCCAATCTCAAGGTCATCGACATGTTCAACCATCTGAAAGAGGTCATCTCCGACTGGAATAACGAAGCCGAAATCAAAGAATATCTGCTGAAAATGCTCCGCAAAGAAGCATATAACGGCACCGGTCTTATTTACGGTATCGGCCATGCTGTTTATACCATTTCCGATCCGCGTGCTGAAATCCTGAAAGTAATGGCTCGTGATCTGGCAAAAGAAAAAGGCCGTGAGGATGAATTTGCGTTCCTCGAGCTGATCGAGAAACTGGGCGTAGAAACCTTCATGGAGTTCAAAGGTAACAACGTTAACAAGCGCGTTTGTGCCAACGTTGACTTTTATTCCGGATTTGTTTACGAAATGATTGGCCTGCCCAAAGAAGTCTTTACCCCAATCTTTGCCATGGCACGTATTGCCGGTTGGATGGCGCACCGTATCGAAGAATTGAATTTTGACAGCAAACGGATTATACGCCCGGCGTATAAAAATGTTGCAGACCGGAAAGAGTACGTGGCACTGGAACAACGAAGCCGAAAATGAGATAGATAAACGGTGGTTGCTATGATAGCAGCCACCGCCCAATCTAAACATATTGCAACAAATAATAAATGCAATTAAAATGTGTATTTTTTTGAAATAAAAATACCAAAAAAACATTGAATCTCAATATAGTTTGTACCTTTGCAGTCAAGTAAATACTTTGTTTTACAAAGATATAATGCTCTAAATAAGACATATTTAACTACACAACCAATATAACCCTCATGTCGAAAACAGCAAAAGTAATTGAATTGGATCAAGTGGTTGTTCGATTCTCCGGCGACTCTGGCGATGGAATGCAGCTCACCGGCACACTTTTTTCCAATTTGTCAGCCATCCTTGGCAACGAAATCTCCACATTTCCTGACTATCCTGCCGAAATTCGCGCTCCGCAAGGAACACTAGGCGGCGTTTCAGGTTTTCAGGTTCACCTCGGTGCACAAAAAATCAATACTCCTGGCGATCAGGCCGATGTTTTAGTAGTTATGAACCCGGCAGCCCTGAAAGTAAACGTAAAAGCTATCAAACCGGGAGGTGTAATTCTTTTTGATGAAAACACATTTGACGAATCAGGCTTGAAAAAAGCAGGTTTTGTCACTGACAATCCATTTGAAGAACTAGGTTTGAAAAACGTTCAATTACTGGGCGCTCCCCTCACCGATCTGACCAAATTGAGTCTTGAAGACAGTGGTTTTGACAACAAAACTATTGTTCGCTCAAAGAACATGTTTGCTCTGGGTCTTGCTTGCTGGTTGTTCAATCGTCCTATTGACAAGGCTCAACACTTTTTGGAAACCAAATTCGCAAAGAAACCGGCTATTCTTCATGCTAACATTAAAGTATTGATTGATGGCTTCAACTATGGCAGCAACACGCATGCTGCTGTATCGACATATCATATTGGCAAATCGGAAATTGACAAAGGTCGTTATACAAGCATCAACGGTAATAAAGCAGCAGCTTTCGGTTTGATTGCAGCTGCCGAAAAAGCCGGCTTACAACTATTTCTTGGCAGCTACCCGATCACCCCCGCGACTGATGTTATGCACGAACTTGCAGCCCGCAAGGATTTGGGAGTACGCGTTGTTCAGTCGGAAGACGAAATTGCAGGTATCTGTACTGCTATCGGTGCAAGTTTTGCCGGAAATCTGGCTGCGACTTCCACATCAGGCCCAGGCTTGGCCCTAAAAAGTGAAGCTATTGGCTTGGCTGTAATGGCAGAATTACCTCTGGTAATTATAGACGTTCAGCGTGGCGGACCGTCTACGGGACTTCCTACCAAAACTGAACAGGCAGACCTTCTGCAGGCGCTTTACGGCCGTAACGGAGAATGCCCGTTGGTTGTAATTGCAGCCGGAACACCTGACGACTGCTTTGACTACGCTTATATGGCTGCTAAAATTGCAGTGGAACATGTAACTCCGGTTATTTTATTAACCGACGGCTTCATCGCGAATGGCACATCTTTATGGAAATTACCAAAACTAAGCGAATACCCCGCCATCGTTGTTCCCCGTCCGACGGAACCTGCCGAAACATGGAAAGCTTACATGCGCGATCCTGAAAAACTAAATCGTTACTGGGTGGCTCCGGGAACTCCGGGATACAACCACCGTGTGGGAGGCCTTGAAAAAGATTTTCTCACAGGTGCTATCTCCACTGATCCGAAAAATCACCAAAAAATGGTTGACATACGTCAGGCCAAAATTGATAAAATTGCAGATTACATACCCGAACTGGAAATTTACGGAGATGCTTCGGCCGACACCCTTATTGTGGGTTGGGGCGGAACTTGCGGACATCTGCGTTCGGCAGTTGACAAGTTGAACGAAACCGGCAGCAAAGCAGCTTTGGCTCATTTCAACTACATTATGCCGTTACCAAAGAATACCCGTGAGGTTCTTTCGAACTACAAGAAAATAGTTGTTTGCGAATTAAACAACGGCCAGTTCGTCAGCTACCTTCGCTCTCAACTTCCTGAAATCACTTTTTCACAATTCAACAAGGTTCAGGGACAGCCCTTCGAAGTTCATGAAATCGTTGAACATATAACATCTCTTTAATCTGCCAATTATGAGTTCTCAAACATATACAGCTCAAGATTTTAAAAGCGACCAATACGTACGCTGGTGCCCGGGTTGCGGTGACTTTGCCATTTTGAATTCTATTTATAAAGCAATGGCAGAACTGGGCGTTGACCCGTCTCAGACAGCGGTGATCTCCGGTATCGGATGTTCTTCCCGTCTGACTTATTACATGAATACTTACGGCTTCCATACCATTCACGGACGTGCTGCTGCTGTTGCAACCGGTGTTAAATCAGCCAATCCTGCTTTAACCGTATGGCAATTCACCGGCGACGGCGACTGTTTGGCTATCGGTGGAAATCACTTTATCCATGCCGTTCGTCGCAACATCGATATCAACATCGTATTGCACAACAACGAGATTTACGGTCTTACGAAAGGCCAGTATTCTCCGACATCAAAGAAAGGTTTGGTTACCAAATCGTCTCCTTTCGGAACGATTGAACGTCCTTTCCGTCCAGCCGAACTGACTTTCGGCGCACGTGGCACTTTCTTTGCTCGTACCATCGATGTCGATACCAAAGGTTCTACTGACGTAATGGTGGCTGCGGCCAAGCACAAAGGAACATCTGTTGTTGAAGTGTTGCAAAACTGCGTTATTTTCAATGACGGCGCTCACAAAGAGATCAGTTCTAAAGAAGCCCGTGCCGAAAAGACCATCACGCTGGAACAGGGCAAACCAATGCTTTTCGGCAAAGACAACGAAAAGGGCCTTATGCTTGACGGTTTCAACCTGAAAGTGGTTACCTTGGGAGAAAATGGCATTACCGAGAAAGACATTCTGGTGCACGATGCCACTACCGAAGATAACACTTTACATCTGAAACTGGCCAACATGACCGGTCCTGATATGCCTGTGGCAATGGGTGTGATTCGTAATTTTGCCACAAGCACCTACAACGATGAGCTTGTTCAACAAATTGAAGAGGTTCAGGCTAAATCTAAGATCAAGACTTTTGACGACTTATTGAAGAGCCTCGATTCCTGGGAAATCTGATAAAATTAACTATGAACAATTGACGAAAGAAATTTACTGCGTATCTTTGCCACGCGTAAATTTCTTTTGTCATTTATAACCGTATAAACCGTAAAACATAATGAGACAAGCATTAACTGCCACTGAATTTAATTTTCCCGGGCAAACGGGAGTCTATCATGGAAAAGTGCGCGATGTATACAGCATCGGAGATCTTTTGGTGATGGTTGCGACCGACCGAATTTCTGCATTTGACGTTGTATTGCCGAAGGGAATTCCTTTCAAAGGACAAATGTTGAACCAGATTGCCGCCAAATTTCTGGATGCCAGCTCTGACATTTGCCCAAACTGGAAACTCGCCACTCCAGATCCGATGGTAACCGTCGGTGTGCGTTGCGCCTCCTATCCGGTTGAAATGATTGTACGCGCTTATCTTTGCGGAAGCGCCTGGCGTGCTTACAAAAGCGGTGTTCGCGAAATTTGCGGTGTAAAATTGCCTGATGGCATGCGTGAGAACGAAAAATTTCCACAACCTATCATCACCCCGACAACTAAAGCCGAATTGGGTCTCCACGACGAAGACATTTCAAAGGAAGAAATCATCAAACAAGGTTTGGTTTCAGCTGAGGAGTATGCTGTTTTGGAGAAATACACGCTGGCATTGTTTGCCCGTGGAACCGAAATTGCTGCAGAACGCGGACTAATCCTCGTTGATACCAAATATGAATTTGGCAAATACGATGGAAAAATTTATCTGATCGACGAAATTCACACTCCCGACTCTTCTCGTTATTTCTATGCAGAAGGATATCAGGAACGCTTTGAAAAAGGCGAAGCTCAAAAACAGCTTTCCAAGGAGTTTGTTCGCGAATGGTTGATGGACAATGGATTTCAGGGCAAAGAAGGACAAAAAGTTCCTGAAATGACCGAAGAAATTGTAAATGGCATCAGCGAACGTTACATCGAATTATTCGAGAACATCACCGGTGAATCATTCGACAAAGCTGACACCACAAACATTTCGGAAAGAATCGAAAAGAACGTATTGAATTATCTTGCAACCCGCTAAGGGCTGCAAGGTTTTATCTACAATTACAAGCTTTATCAAGCAAGTGATAAGACACCTTCACAACACCCTCGACTATCAGGTCGGGGTGTTTTGAATAATATGGTGAATACCCATCCAGATAATCACTTGTTCCGAAGTGATACTTCCCTTCAAATCTCAAGTCGATGATTTTTGTAATGGGGAAACGCATTCCTAATCCTGCTATAAAATTTATTCCTCCCCCGCTTTTTGAAAGTTTATCTCCCTTATTGGGACGACCGGAAGTCGGAGAGAAACTCTGATCGGAAACACTGGCACCGATCAGCCCCACCCCACCTACTAAATACAAGTCAATAGGAATTCGTTGTTCTGAAAAGAAAGAGAACATTTCAAAATTTACCAACCCTGAAACTTCTCCGATAAAAGCAGAGTATTTATAATCGCGGGGATGCCGGGTAAAATCGCGGGTACCCTGATACTTTTGCAATCCGATATTAGCTACATATGCCAGACCAGCCATAAGATATCTCCGATATTCAGCCGTATATATCGTTCCCACATCCTGCTGAATAAAATCTTTGAAAAATCCATGCGCTGTATAAGTTGCAGCTGCATCACTGAACATGTAGCCATACCCAACTCCAACAGAGATGGAATGTTCATGTGCCTCATAGTCATAACCCTGTGCAGACACATTAACCCACGACCCCATAAGAATCATAGCGATTAATGCTACGACCTTAACATGTTCCCTCAATTTCATTAAATTTTTATTTCTCTATAGATTCTGGTTGTGTTTATAATATCATTATTTGTGCCGCATAAACAACAGCACCGGCGTTCCGGTAAAGTCCCACATGTCCCGTAACTTATTTTCGAGGAAACGAATATACGGATCCTTGACGTATTGCGGCAAATTTGCAAAAAATATAAATGTAGGCACTTGTGTATCTGGCAATTGCGTCACATATTTTATTTTTATATACTTCCCTTTAATTGCGGGTGGCGGATAATTTTCAATCAACGGAAGGAAAAATTCGTTGAGCTTGTTGGTCGTTATTCTACGTGTTTTGTTTTGATAAACAGTAACTGCGGTTTCCACCACCTTGAAAATACGCTGCTTTGTCAATGCCGAGGTAAATATAATAGGAAAATCAGTAAATGGAGCCAAACGTTCACGAATCGAATTCTCAAACGCCTTAATATCTTTCACTTCTTTACTTTCTACCAAATCCCATTTATTGACACACACAACCAATCCCTTGCGGTTTTTTTGGACAAGAGAGAAAATATTCAGATCCTGGCTCTCAATACCACGGGTAGCATCAATCAGCAGGATACAAACATCAGAACTTTCAATCGCCCGGATAGCCCTTAAAACAGAATAAAATTCAAGATCTTCATTTACCTTGCTCTTTTTACGAATCCCGGCTGTATCTACCAGATAAAAGTCATGTCCGAATTTGTTATAGCGGGTATAAATAGAGTCTCTTGTAGTACCGGCAATATCAGTCACGATCGCACGTTCATCCCCAATCAAAGCATTTACGAGAGATGATTTTCCTGCATTAGGACGCCCTACGACTGTGAATTTAGGCAGATCTTCGAGATCTTCTTCTTCGGCCTCACTTTTCAGATGAGCTAAAACCTCATCCAGAAGCTCACCGGTGCCCGATCCGTTTACGGCTGATAACACAAACGGATCTCCCAATCCGAAGGCATAAAATTCTGCTGCCTGATACTGTAAATCAAAAGTATCTGCTTTATTTGCAATCAGCACTACCGGCTTCTTGCCTCTTCGCAATATACTTGCAACCTGTAGATCCAGGTCTGTAATCCCATTCAGGATATCAACGACAAAAAGAATAACATCAGATTCTTCAATCGCGATAGAAACCTGACGTTTAATCTCCTCTTCGAAGATATCATTTGAATTCACCACCCAACCTCCTGTATCAATCAGGGAAAACTCTCTTCCGTTCCATTCAACTTTCCCATATTGACGGTCACGGGTAGTACCCGCTTCTTCGTTAACGATAGCGCGCCGGGTTTTTGTCAAACGATTAAAAAGAGTGGATTTTCCGACATTAGGTCGGCCTACGATAGCTACAATATTGCTCATGAATTATGGTTATTAATTTGATGCACAATCGCATCAACCTGATAAAAAAACGACTTTGGTTATTTCTAAATGCAAAGCAGTTATTGCTTTGCCGGAACTTTAATCTTGTCTCTCACTACATACAAATCCCGTTTCACCTGAGGATAAGCCTCTCCTATCTCGGATTTCAGCTGCTGAGCCTCCGGCATAGTCCGGCAGTTGCCTGCTCTGACTTTCCAGAATGGAGAATGATACGACACATAAACCGGAACATTCGGAAGCACTTGTTGAAATTCTTCCTGTATCCGAAAGGCTTCCGATTTGGCTGTCTTTTGAATATTACTGGAATATACCTGCACCCGGTACCCCGGGACATCAACAGTATTGACTACCGCCAAAGGTTCGACAGTACCGACTGAATTCTCCATTGTTTGCGGTTGTGTCACCGTTTTCTTTTTAACACCATACACTAAAGACTCTATTCTTTGATCCTGATGTACTTTAACAACGGCTTTTGCAGATGTATCTTTACTCTCCAAATGAGAGAATATATTTTGGGCAGACACACACAAGACACTAATAAACAAGACACTAAACACAACTACCTGTTGCTTCATTGATCGTTTCGGCATACTAACAAAATATTTTGCTGCACAATACGCACAAATTGAGACAAAGATACACATTTTTAGAATAGAATTGGCAATCCGGGCACAAATGTCATTTTGTTTTTTTCCAAATGTTTATAGCGATATTTTTTATAACTTTGTGCCTTTAAGAAAATGCTCGT
>JAUZOL010000083.1 GCA_030706455.1 Bacteroidota bacterium | reverse complement strand
CAGATTTTTGTCGACAAAGAGGAAGAAATTTTACAGGGTCAGTTCACAGGCTCGTTGATCAAGCACCTGCCCGAACGTTCGGCAAAAGCCTATCAACATTGTTCCGACGTGGCCTTCAAAAAGATCTACTGTGCAACTGAAGTGCTCGATATCGAGTTGGCCGGTTATAAGATTATTCTCACGTTGCTCGACGAATTGATTCAGGCCGTGTTGGCTCCACAAAAATCGTATTCAAAACAACTTTTGCGCCGCATTCCGTTACAGTACGAGACCAAAAGCGATACAACCTACGGCAAAGTGCAGTCGGTGCTCGATTACATCTCCGGAATGACTGATGTGTATGCTCTCGATCTTTATCGGAAAATAACAGGAATGAGCCTGCCGTCGCTTTAGAAACGGCATTAAACCGGAACTCAAAGATTTTCACAGAAATAATTCACCGGCATAGTATTTTCTGATAAATAATGCCTATCTTTGCACCGCTTTTCGTGTAAAAGCAATTAGGTTTTTATTTACAAATCATTTTACAACCAAACATGGCAACAAAAATCAGATTACAAAGACACGGCCGTAAAGGGTATGCCTATTACCACATTGTTATTGCCGATAGTCGCGCACCACGCAACGGTAAGTTTACAGAACGTATCGGTTCTTACAACCCTAACACAAATCCTGCAACAGTAGAAGTTAACTTCGAACGTGCATTGTATTGGGTAAATACCGGTGCTCAACCTACTGACACTGTTCGCAATATCCTTTCTGATGAAGGTGTATTGATGATGAAACACTTACAGGGCGGTGTTAAAAAAGGTGCTTTTGACGAAGCTGAAGCTCAAAAACGTTTCGAAGCTTGGAAAACTTCAAAAGTAGCTGCAACCGAATCTGTAAAAGATAAATTGGCTGCTGCCGCTGCTGCAAAAGCAAAAGAAGCTCTCGAAGCTGAAATTGCTAAAAATCAGGCTAAAGCCGCTGAAATAGCAAAAAAACGCGCTGAAGAATCAGCTGCTCTTGCTGCCGCTGCTGCTGAAGCAGCACAAGAGGCCGCAGCACCTGAAGCTCCTGCCGCAGAAGAAACTCCTGCCGAATAATAGTAAGCAGCGAATAAAAATCATTTTCTTGTAAAGCTGTTCCACGGGTTGGAACAGCTTTTTTTATTGAATGAGGTCTGTTTTTGTGGCTCATTCTCATTAAATATGTATCTTTGTCGACGTTTATTTGTAAATAGACGTTGCTGGCATTACCCCTCGAAGCCTGCTGCAAAACAGAACTGTTGGGGCGTTTTCAATCTATCAATAATCAATGAAGAAACTAGTCTCTATAGTGTTGCCTGCCCACAACGAATCAGGAAATGTGGGTGTCATTAAAAATAAAATTCGGGAGTGTTTCCCCTTTGAAACATATGATCTGGAACTGATTTTTGTTAATGATGGCAGCACTGACGATACTATGGAACAGCTTTTTAGGCTGTCGCAGGAAGACAGAAGTGTTTTCTACATTGAACTTTCACGTAATTTTGGGCATCAATGCGCGTTGAAGGCTGGTCTTGACTATGCCCATGGTGATTGTGTTATTTCCATGGATTGCGATATGCAGCATCCACCCGAATTAATCAAGTCTCTTATAGCAAAATGGGAGCAGGGGTATGATATTGTCTATACCTGTCGTGCGGAATCGAAAACCGCATCCTATATGAAACGTAAAACATCTAACGCATTTTATCATATTTTCAATTCGTTTTCAGATGTTCAAATTGAGAAAGGAACGGCTGATTTTCGTTTGATGTCCAGAAATGTTGCTGATGTGTTTAAGCGGTTTCGGGAAAACGATCTGTTTATTCGAGGAATGATAAAATGGATGGGTTTCCGACAGGCTCATATTGATTATGAACCGAATGAACGTTTCTCGGGTACAAGTAAATATACGGTACGGAAGATGCTTCGTCTGGCAGTGCATGCTGTGACCTCGTTTAGCGTTCGCCCCTTGTATCTGGCAATTTATATCGGATTCGGACTTTCTCTGCTTGCATTGCTGTATCTTCCCTATGTGCTTTATTCATTCTTCTATTCAGGACATTATGCATATGGGTGGGGTTCTGTGATTCTTACCATTGTCTTTTTTTCCGGATTGCAACTTTGTGTCCTGGGCGTCATTGGACTTTATCTTGGCAAGATGTTTATGCAGGTGAAAGACAGGCCTTTATACATAGTTCGTTCGAGTAATTTTGATAATGCTCCTGCTTAATAGTTTCTCATCCAAATGATTTTTCTAAGCTTTGATATAGAGGAGTTCGATAATCCTTTTCCTTGTTCACAACTACTTACGTTCGAGCGGCAGATGGAGATTTCCGTAGCCGGGACAGAGCGGATTCTCGATTTACTGGCCGGACAGAATGTTGTTGCCACATTTTTTTGCACGGCGAATTTTGCGGAACATGCTCCGCATCTAATTTCCCGAATGGTGGCTGAAGGACACGAGGTGGCTTCTCACGGTTATTATCATAATCGTTTTGAACCCGAGCATCTAAAGCAATCCCGTGACTTTCTTGAACAAATGACAGGATATCCTGTAACAGGATTTCGTATGCCAAATATGGGACATGTGAGTGTTGACGAACTCATAAATGCGGGTTATTCGTACAATTCTTCTCTTCATCCTACTTACCTGCCCGGAAAGTATAATAACTTTACCAAGCCCAGACGAATCTTTCAGGAAGGTGCTCTCTATCAGATTCCGGCTTCTGTATCACCGCTTGTGCGCTTGCCTTTGTTTTGGCTGGCGTTACACAATTATCCTTTGTCAATCTATAAGATGCTGGCTCAGGCTTCTCTGAAAAAAGATGGGTATCTGAACCTCTATTTTCACCCCTGGGAGTTTATTGATCTTAACAATGCAGGACTTGATTTGCCGTTATATGTCAAGCACAATTCGGGCGATGCTATGGTTGACAGGTTGGCTTCGTTTATCGCCTGTTTTAAGGCTAAAAACGAGCAATTCGGACGACTGAATGAGTGTGCAGGGATGTTTCTGAATGCTAAATCTTAAGTGCTTTGAACATATTTCTCCGTAACCGTTATACCCGTGCGATCGTACAAAATGAGACGACAATGCAGGCTGCCAGATATTTTTTAGTGGGTGGTTCCTGTACTGTATTCGACTTTACGATGTTGTTTGGTTTTACCCACTTCCTCCATATCAATTATCTTATCTCATCCGTTCTTTCGTTTACTATCAGTGCAATTGTCAACTATTATCTCTGTGTAAATTGGGTGTTCAATATCCGGGTGGTTGAGAAGCGACATCGTGAGTTCATCTACTATTTCTTTCTTTCGGTAATCGGCTTAGGTCTGAGTACTTTGCTTATCTGGATGTTTACCGAAATAGTTGGGTTGTATTATATGTTGTCTAAGCTAATTGCAACATTTATAACGTATTGGGTGAATTTTGGGACACGGAAATATTTTCTGCATACCCGGAAATAATCAGTTCTTAGAATTGTAAAACACAGGAATGTTACATTTGTCATTTTTTACAACTGTATCATGATTCCTGCTTATTTTAGGATGATTAAAACCCTTCCGATCCTTTATTTATTTGGTTTGATATTTTTTTCACAAGTATAAAATTGTACAGTTGTATTTTCCGATGTTGGATTTTTCTCTCTTTTGTAACATTATTTCAGGAGGTTGGCTTCGTAATGTGAAGTCTTCTTATTTTTTATCTGCTTTTATACGATAGGAACAATTTATTGCGTTATTCAATATCATAAGCTTAAATTAATCGACATGAAGAAATCTATCTTATTTATTTTGTTGTTGGGTATTGCAGGTACAATGTCGGCACAGACATTTGCTCTTGGACTCAAAGGAGGATATGAAGCGGCAATGAGTTATAATGATTTGCTCAATACCAATCTGGTTACATCCACCGGCGATCAGATTAAATCGGGCTTTGCAAGCGGTTATCAGGTTGGAGCCTGGATGCGCTTGGGAGGTAAACGGGTTTATCTTCAGCCGGAGGTTCTTTTGAATGTCAAGAAAGCATCTCAGACTTTCAATGTGGGAGGATCAACCTATATGGCGACATACAAGACTCAGACTATTGAAATCCCCCTTATGGTCGGCTATAAGGTGTTGTGCGTTGGTCCGCTTGCCGTACGCCTCAACGCAGGCCCGAAAGCCATAATTGATGCCGGGTCAAGTTCCAATCTGAATCAATATTACCAGGTGTCTCAGGACTTTAAAAAAGCAAGCTGGGCTGCTGAAGGTGGTGTTGGTGTTGATATACTTTCTTTCTCTCTTGATTTGCGTTACTCACAATACCTTTCCAATTCTTATTCGGTGACATTCAATAATGCACCGGTTATAAACATGAAGAGTAATAAACAAAGCATTTACCTCACTTTGGGGTGGAGGCTGTTTTGATGCTATTGCCACATAAAAAGCGAGGGGAGAGTGTTTCAAAACATTCTCCCCTCGTTTTATTGTGACCTTTGGGTTTTATTTATTTGCTTTCGCCCAGCTGTCTTTCAGAGAAACAGTACGGTTGAAAACTAAATTTTCAGGTGTCGAATCGGGGTCTACATTGAAATATCCGATGCGTTGGAACTGGAAGTTGTCTAAAGCTTTGGCATTTTTCAACCATGGCTCTACCTTCACATTATTCAGCACCTTCAACGAATCAGGATTTAGTAATTCGCGGAAATCCTTGTCTTTCTCTTCCGCTGGGTTTTCAACGGCAAACAGGCGGTCGTAAAGGCGAACTTCTGCCGGAACGGAATCTGCGACAGTTACCCAGTGAATGGTACCTTTCACCTTGCGGCTACTGCCTTCCAGTCCGCTGCGGGTTTCCGGATCGTATTCAGCGTACACTTCGGTTACTTTTCCATCCGCATCTTTCTTGCATCCGGTACATTTCACGATGTAGGCGCCTTTCAGACGAACTTCCTGACCCGGAGTCATGCGGAAATACTTCTTTGGAGCATCTTCCATAAAGTCGTCGCGTTCTACGTATAACTCTTTCGAGAATGGCGCTTCATGCGTTCCTCCATTTTCATCTTCAGGGTTATTGACCATCGTTACCGTTTCGGTTTGTCCTTCGGGATAGTTGGTCAAAATCAATTTTACCGGATCAAGCACGGCACTTACACGGGTAGCTTTGGCATTCAGCACTTCGCGGGCAGCATGTTCCAGAAGGGAGACGTCAATGATCCCTTCATATTTGGTGTATCCGATTTTTTCAATGAAATTATGGATCGCTTCCGGTGTATATCCGCGACGACGCAGACCGCAAAGGGTCGGCATACGGGGATCGTCCCATCCGCGAACCAAACTTTCCTGAACCAGTTGCAGCATTTTGCGCTTGCTCATCACAGTGTAGGTGATATTCAAACGATTGAATTCAATCTGGCGAGGACGGTAATCGTCATTTTTCAGCTGGTCGATAAACCAGTCGTATAATGGACGGTGTACTTCAAATTCCAGTGTACAGATAGAATGCGTAACTCCTTCGAAATAGTCCGATTGACCGTGTGCAAAGTCATACATTGGGTACGCTTTCCAGGTGTAGCCTGTGCGATGATGTGGATGATCGGTGATGATGCGGTACATGATCGGGTCGCGGAAGTGCATGTTGGGTGAAGCCATATCCACTTTGGCACGCAACACCATTGCTCCTTCGGCAATTTCGCCGCTATTCATTTTGTTGAACAACTCCAGACTTTCTTCAACAGGACGATTGCGATAGGGACTCTCGGTTCCCGGAACGGTAGGAGAGCCTTTTTGTTTGGCAATTTCTTCTGCCGATTGTTCGTCGACGTATGCAAGTCCACGTTTGATGAGGTCGGTGGCAAAATCCCACAATTGCTGGAAATAGTCGGAAGCATAGTAAACGTTACCCCACTGGTATCCTAACCACTGGATGTCTTCCATGATGGAATCTACATACTCTACGTCTTCTTTCACAGGATTGGTGTCGTCGAAACGGAGGTTGCAAACACCGTTGTAGTCGCGTGCAATACCGAAGTCCATGCAGATGGCTTTGGCATGTCCGATATGAAGGTATCCGTTGGGTTCCGGCGGGAAACGGGTCTGAATCCTTCCTCCGTTCTTACCATCACGAATGTCTTCTTCGACAAGGGTCTCAATAAAATTGAGGCTCTTTTTGGGTTGTTCTGTCATTTCACTCATAGTATGATCATTTTTGCTCTTTGTTTAGTGTTGTGTGTAGAGAATAATGCCAACTCTGTCAATATGTTCTTTCAGCGATTGTTCACTTATGCGATCATAAATCACCAGATCAAATTTGTAGGGGAGGTTGAAATATTCAATTGATCCATAAGCTTCTAACAGATCATCAAGGCATAAGTTATTTCCAAAAAGGGCAATATCGACATCCGACCCATTCCTGAAGTTGCCCTTAGCCCGGGATCCAAATAGGACAGCCTTGCTTATCTTAGGGTTTTGCTTGAAAATGGATATGACATTGTCTATGTCTGACTCTTCAAAACCGTATTTGATTGCCGAAATCATTTGTTTTATTTTAATGATTCAGCATCCAGCCTCTTTTTCAAGCGACTAAGAAGATCAAAAAAATCACTCCTGATTTTATCAATTACTTCTTCCGCAGTGGCGAGGTCATATGTATGACTTGTCAAATTCCGGCTCAGGTGCATTTTTATCCAACCTTTCCCGTTTTCAATATATCCGTCCTGAAAGCTTTGCTCGATAACTGGTTTTGGTCCGGTAATATCTTGATAACCTTTTTCTTTTAGTAAGTCTTGCAGTGTCTTCCAGCTCAATTCATAAGTGTATTCGAAGGCTTTTATCAGACCTTGTTCTTCCATTTCATTCAAACTATCGGCAGCGATGAATCTTTCCAATTGAGCATAAGCTTTATTGAAACTAATAAGGCGTTGTTTCCATCGTACATCGTTGGTGTTCATGTGCTAAGTTATTGATTGAAATCGTTGAATATGTTACCGCAATTTAGCGCCCAGTTTTTCGTCAAACTGTTTGATGAGCTTTTGCATGATTCCGTCAATCTGCTTATCGTTCAGTGTTTTTGCATCATCTTGCAAGGTAAAGCTGACGGCGTACGATTTTTTGCCGGCTTCCAGATTTTTGCCTTCATACACGTCGAACAACTGTACTTTCCGCAACAGGTTCTTTTCTGTTGCATAAGCCAGCTTTTCGATTTCGGCAAAAGAGATGTTTTTATCAATTAACAGTGCGAGGTCGCGTTTTACTTCAGGGAATTTTGAAATTTCACTGAATGACACCTTGTTGCGAGTACTTTCAATCAACAGGTTGTTCCAGTTCAAATCGGCGAAGAAAACAGGCACGTCGATATCGAGTGCTTTCAACTGTTTCTTTGCAACGCTGCCCAGAATCGCCAGCTGTTTTCCTTGTTTTGTTTTGATAACCAGCGCTTCGGCAAAAAGGTCATTGGTTGTTTCTGTTTCGGCGACCAACTTCTGTAAATTGACTCCCAGACGGCGCAGTATGTTCAGTACATATCCTTTCAGTTCGAAAACAGAAGTTTTTTCGTCGGCGCGAACCCAGCTTTGAGCAGTTTTGTTACCGGTGAGCCACAGTCCGAGGTGCATATCTTCCGAGTACGCAGCCAACGGTTTGCCCTCTGCTTTCTTTTCGCCGTTGAAATAGTAGCAGTTGCCGAATTCGTAAAATTTCAGATCCTGATTTTTACGGTTTACATTGTAGGCAACGCTTTCCAAACCACCGAACAGCAATGTTTGACGCATGGCGTTGAGATCGGCGCTGAGCGGATTCATCATCATCACCAGATTGGCAGCGGGGAACGAACTCAATGTTTCGTAGTAACCGGCCTTGGTGAGCGAGTTGTTCAGTATTTCGTTGAAACCGCATCCGGTAAGTTGTTCCGAAATAAGGTTTTGCAGTTTGTGGCTGTCGGGCTTCGACGAGTAGCTGATCGACGATTTTACCGATTCGCCCGGCAACACGTTGTTGTAGCCATAGATGCGCAGAATATCTTCGATTACGTCCACGTCACGTTGAACATCCACGCGGTAGGTCGGAACGAGCAGTTTCATGCCTTCCCCCGTTTCGCTGGCAATCTCTCTCTCGAGGTGATGCAGAATTGTTTTGATAGTCTCTTTTTCGATCTCTTTGCCAATCAGGCTGTTGATTTTGTCGAAGGTAATGTCTACTTCAAACGGTATGATTGGGGTGGGGTAGATATCGACGATGTCGCTGGAGATAGTGCCTCCGGCCAGTTCTTTAATCAGCAAGGCAGCGCGTTTCAGCACGTACACGTTGTTGTTGGGATCGCAACCGCGTTCGAAACGGAAAGATGAGTCGGTATTCAACCCATGACGGCGGGCCGTTTTACGTACCCAAACCGGATTGAAGTAAGCGCTTTCGAGAAACACGTTGGTGGTGTTGTCCGAAACGCCCGAGTCGAGACCGCCGAATACCCCGGCAATGCACATGCCGCCATTTGCGTCGCAAATCATCAGGTCTTTGTCACTGAGGTTGCGTTCGGCTTCGTCGAGCGTAGTGAATTTGGTGCCTTCTGGCAATGTTTTTACAATCACCTGTTTGCCTGCGATTTTATCGGCATCGAACGAGTGAAGTGGTTGTCCGGTTTCGTGCAGAATGAAGTTGGTGATGTCCACCACATTGTTGATAGGGCGCAGCCCGATCGCTTTCAGGTAGTTTTGCAACCATTCTGGTGATTCCTTGATGGTAACTCCGGCAATGCTTACACCTGCATAGCGCGGGCAAGCTTCGCTGTTTTCAACGGTTACGCTTACGGGTAAATTATGATTTTCAACGGCAAATGCGTCAACCGAAGGTTTTACTAAAGTTCCTTTCAACCCGTTTGCGGCCAGATAAGCAGCCAGGTCGCGGGCAACACCGAAGTGAGAAGCTGCATCCACGCGGTTGGGCGTGATGTCGACTTCCAGCACGTAGTCGTCTTTGACGTTGTAATATTCTTTGGCGGGCGTTCCCACAACCGCGTCGGTAGGCAGCACGATGATGCCGTCGTGGCTGGTGCCGATGCCGATTTCATCTTCGGCACAGATCATGCCAAACGACTCTTCGCCGCGGATCTTGGAGCGTTTGATTGTGAAAGATTCTTCGCCCGAATAAAGTACGGTGCCGATAGTGGCAACCACAACTTTCTGACCGGCAGCTACGTTAGGCGCTCCGCAAACGATTTTCAGCGGTTCGGCTGCACCCACGTTGACGGTGGTGACGTGCAGGTGGTCGGAATTCGGGTGTTCGATGCAGGTGAGCACTTCGCCGATAACCAGACCTTCGAGTCCGCCTTTGATGGTTTGCACTTTTTCAATGCCACCGGTTTCGAGACCTATGGATGTTAACGCTTTGGATAACTCTTCGGGAGTTAAATCAGTATCAATGTATTGTTTTAGCCAGTTGTAAGAAATGTTCATTGCAAAAACTATGCTTATAAATGTGGTTTATTTCTCCTAATATCAAACGAATAGTGTTTTCCTTAGAGAAATAAAAGGTGATTTGTGATTTTTTTAAATGGAACTGCAAATGTACATTTTTTGCACCGAAAACCGGAAAATTTTGGATGAAAAACGCTGACAAATACGATTTTGGTCTCTTCGCAGCATATTCTTTAATCTCTTTTTTGCAATTGTACGGATCGGCTCGGATGCTATAAGTCAATGAATTGTCGTTCATATGCAAAAAAACTTGTATCTTCGTAGCTTAATATCGAATCATACTAACTCTATGAAAATTAAGATCGTAAACCAATCGAAACATCCTCTTCCTCAGTATGCTACCTCTCTTTCGGCAGGAGTCGACCTCCGCGCTAATCTTGACGAACCGGTTACCATGCTTCCGTTGGAACGCAAATTGATTCCTACCGGGTTGTTCATCGAACTGCCTGAAGGTTACGAGGCGCAGATCCGTCCGCGCAGTGGGCTGGCGATCAAAAAAGGAATCACCGTTTTGAATTCACCGGGAACGATCGATGCCGATTACCGTGGCGAAATTTGTGTGATTCTGATCAATCTCTCGAACGAACCGTTTGTGATCGAGGACGGCGAGCGTATCTGCCAGATGGTGATTGCCGCTCACGAACAAGCCGAATGGATCGAAACCGAAGAGCTTTCGGAAACCGATCGTGGTGCCGGAGGTTTCGGGCATACAGGAAAACACTAAAAAATTCCAGAATTTGAAAGTTCCAAAATTTCAGGCAGGCTTAGTCTCGTTTGGAATGTTGGAATCCTGAACTTTGAGATTATGAATTTAAATTTCATCGGAATCATTCCGGCACGATACGCTTCCACGCGTTTCCCGGGCAAACCGCTTGCCGACATTGCCGGTAAAAGTATGATTCAGCGGGTGTACGAGCAAGCCTCCAAAGCACTCGATACAGTGGTGGTGGCTACCGACGATCAACGGATCTATGATGCTGTGCTGGCGTTCGGCGGAAAGGCTGCGATGACTTCCGACCAGCATAAAAGCGGTACCGACCGTTGCTATGAAGCGCTGACCAAAGCAGAAGGCAACTTTGACGTAGTAATCAATATTCAGGGCGACGAACCGTTTGTGAAACCTGAACAGATTGAAGAGCTGAAAGCTTGCTTCAATGATGCCTCGACACAAATTGCCACGCTGGTGAAGCCGTTCTCGGCCGACGACGATTTTGAGGTGCTGTTCAATGCCAACTCGCCGAAGGTAGTTTTCAATGCCAATCGTGAAGCACTCTATTTCAGCCGTTCCGTTATTCCGTATTATCGTAATGCAGCTCATACCGAATGGTTGAAGAAGCAAACCTATTACAAACATATTGGCATGTATGCCTATCGCGCGCAAGTGCTTGGTGAAATTACCAAATTGCCGCAATCGCCGCTTGAACTGGCCGAATCGCTCGAACAGCTCCGCTGGCTCGAAAATGGTTACCGGATCAAGATCGGCATTACCGATACCGAAACTATTGCCATCGATACCCCCGAAGATCTGAAACGGGCCAACGAATGGTTTTTGAATAGAGCAAAGAACAAAGAATAAAGAACAAAGATGCATCATTCGTATGCTTGAGCCTCCAATCGTAAATTGTAAATGACTAAATTGTAAATAATAATGACATTATCACCTCTTTTTGCTATCTCTCCTGTGGATGGCCGTTATCGTTCGAAAGCAGAACCGTATGCTGCTTATTTCTCTGAGTATGCCCTGATCCGTTACCGCGTTCAGGTAGAAGTAGAATATTTCATTGCGCTTTGCAAATTGCCGCTGGAGCAGTTGAAGGATGTTGATGCTTCCGTTTTTCCGGCGTTGCAAAAAATATACACCGACTTTACCGAAGAAGATGCACAACGCATCAAAACCATCGAGCAGACCACCAACCACGACGTGAAGGCGGTGGAATATTTTCTGAAAGAAAAGTTCGATTTGCTGGGTTTGCACGATCAGAAAGAGTTTATCCACTTCGGACTAACTTCGCAGGATATTAACAATACATCGGTGCCACTTTCGGTAAAAGAGGCGCTCGAAAACGTGTTTTATCCCGAAGCCGAAAAGGTGGTGGCTACTTTGCATAAGATGGCCGATGACTGGAAAGATATTTCGATGCTGGCCAAAACTCACGGTCAACCGGCATCACCCACACGTCTGGGCAAAGAGATCATGGTATTTGTTTACCGCCTCGAAGAGCAGTTGAAGCAGTTGAAGGCTGTGCCTTTGTCGGCTAAGTTCGGCGGTGCAACCGGGAACCTCAACGCTCACCATGTGGCCTATCCGCATCACGACTGGAAAGCTTTCGGTAATAAATTCGTGAGCGAATCACTCGGTTTGCAGCGCGAACAGTGGACGACTCAAATTTCCAACTACGATAATTTGGCTGCCGTTTTCGATGGAGTGAAGCGTTTCAATACCATTTTACTCGACCTGTGTCGCGATATTTGGACGTATGTTTCGATGGAATATTTCAAACAACGCATCAAGGCGGGTGAAGTAGGTTCGTCGGCTATGCCGCACAAGGTGAACCCGATCGACTTTGAAAATGCAGAAGGTAACCTCGGTATTGCCAATGCCATTCTGGAACATTTGTCGGCAAAATTGCCGGTATCCCGCCTGCAACGTGACCTGACCGACTCTACGGTCTTGCGTAATGTGGGTGTGCCTTTTGCTCTTTCGATGATTGCAACTCAAAGCATCCTGAAGGGGTTGGGTAAACTGTTGCTCAACGAAGATGCGCTTCACCGCGATTTGGAACACAACTGGGCAGTGGTGGCCGAAGGTATCCAGACTATTCTGCGCCGTGAGGCTTATCCTTCGCCATACGAAGCACTGAAAGCACTTACCCGCACCAACGAAGCCATCACCGAAAGTTCTATCAAGGCGTTTATCGAAACGCTTGACGTGAGCGAAGCGGTGAGAAACGAGTTGCGGGCTATTACCCCGTTCAATTACACCGGAGTATAATTTTGACTGTCAACTACAAACAATACATCTGTGAATAAATTTCTTCAAATTCTTATCCGGTTTATACCACCGTATAAGAAATATGTAGTGGGTAGTATCGGAAGTAACTTTCTTTCGGCACTGTTTACTCTGTTTTCTTTTGGTGCAATTATTCCAATCCTGCAAATTCTTTTCGGAATAGAAAGCGCTACTTATTCTTACAAGGAATGGAGTTTCAATAATTCCCTGAGCGAAATAGGATCCGCGCTGAAGAATAACGTTTTCTGGTATATCTCGGATACGATTCAGAGGCAAGGCGCTATTACTACACTTGCTTTTCTGGGCTTGTTCTTAATTATCGCAACGATGCTGAAAACCGGTTTCTCATTTTT
>JAUZOL010000082.1 GCA_030706455.1 Bacteroidota bacterium | reverse complement strand
GTCGGCGTGGACATATCAAAATATATGACCAGCGACCAGATTGTTGGCATTGACGTATCGAAACATACAGGTATCATCAACTGGGATATTATCAAACGACAGGGAGTTGATTTTGCCTATATCAAATCCACCGAAGGTGCTGATTACCTTGACCCCCGTTATCTGTACAATATCAAGGAAGCCAAAGATGCCGGTGTGCTGGTTGGTGCTTACCACTTTTTCCGTTTTCACCGCACAGGCAAAGAACAGGCAGACAATTTCCTTTCGCAGGTAAATGTTCGTGAGCTGGATCTTCCTCCGGTAGTTGACGTGGAAGATTGGGGCCAATACAATTTTTCTAAAAATACCGGGGTTGTCAGCGCTGAAGTTCAATCTTTTATCAACAATATTGAAAGCAGAACCAACCGCAGGGTGGTGATTTATGCCGATAAAAATTCTTACCGAAAATACATTGAAGGCAGATTCAGAAACAACCCGATATGGATCTGTTCCATCGGAACTCCTCCTCAAATAAGCCAGAAATGGACATTGTGGCAAAAGTCACAACGCGGCAAATGTTCCGGCGCTTCCGGCATTGTGGATATTAACCTCTTCAATGGTGACTCCAAAGACTGGAAAGAGTTTTTACAGAACTAATTATTTCATTATAAATTAAGAACCAAAGCGGTTTGAAGCTGAAATTTTCAGCTTCAAACCGCTTTTTTTTGGGGAAAGTTCATCGTGGCATATTAATTGGCTTCAAAAAGACAATTCGTACTACCCGGTTGTATCTTTACTGCGATTTATCTGTTAGCTAACTTCTTTTACGCAACAACTTCACTGCAATCTTCAGGAATATTGAATATCTCTGAAATATATCCCAATTATCAAATAATCAAGCACATGGGAATTTACCTGAAAACCCTCAAAAAAGTAGGGAGCAAAAGCCAAAATGCTGAATTGTAGGCAACACACAAATTGAACTTACGTTACAACAATCTTTCGGTTCAGTTACCGCAAGGAGAAAATGTATTAGGTCTTTTAGTCTGTGATGAAAGTTGTGAGTGTATCAGGCTAAAAAGATAAATAATCGAACAATGCGCTGATTGATTTACTTAGCAATTTCTATCTATGAGAAAAATTATGTTGGTTTCTTTGTTATTTATGTGTGTACTGGCAGTAAACGGACAAAAATCGACTGATCAACAGAGTTCTAACGAACCGAGTGCCAACACACTCAATACAATGGTATTAGCCGCAAATGCTTCTTCATCATCATTCTCAAAAGCACAGTCGATAGATACAGAGAAGCATGGATTCGCTTATGAAGAAGATTTCAAAGATGCATTTTCTGCTTCTCCACAAGCTATGGATAAATATTGGGAAGGAGTGCATCAAATGATGGCAGATCAAAGTAATGAGGCAATTAAATCTTTTACAGAAGCATGTAAAATTGATTCTACCTTTGCGATGGCAGCTTTTTACGCCACACTTTTGACTAACAATCCTGAACATTACAAAGAGTCGGTGCGGTGGGCAAAAATGGCTTATGACAACAAAGATACTCTTCCAAAGGACCTTCAGGACTGGATATCTCTTTGGCGCGGATTGCTCATTACAAAAGATTGCGATGAGATACAGCAATGTTGCGATGCCATGTTGACTTCAGACAGAAAATCCAGAATTTTCTTGGATGATTTGGGTGAAAATCTTTGTGCTATAGAACAATATGAAAAAGCAGTAAAAGCGTTTTCTAAACTAGAAGCTTTATGTATTGAATTAAAAAGTGACTGGAAAAATTCAGGATACTATGAAAATTACGGTTCGGCTTGCCATGCTATGGGCATGCACGAGAAAGAAGCCGAGGTATTCAAGAAAGGCCTGATTGCTTCCCCTGACGACATGTCGATGTTGTGGGATCAGGCCCGCTGCGCACTGGTAGCCGGGAATGATGAGGCTTGCAATGACTTGATAGAGAAAATGCAAAAGATATCCAAGGATAAGGGATATACCGTTTATACTCCTGAATTTACAAAAGGGATAATCTACGCAATGGAAAACGAAGGGACAAAAGCAGAAGAATCTTTACGAAAAGCTCTTCAGAATGATCCCGATAACAAAGACATTATGGGAACATTGGCATGGTGCCTTGCTAAATTTAATGTCAATCTGGATGAAGCAGAACAACTTCTGGCAAAATCGCAGCCGAAAGACATAGATAACCTTGGTTCAAGCTACGTAAAAGGACTCATCAGTATGGATAGGGGCAATCTGGAAGAAGCTCTGGCAACTCTTCAACAGGTGAAAGACAAATCATCGATCTGGAACTATAAAATTTGTAGTACCATTACAAAAATAGAGAGTTCGTTAGCCAATCAAAATGCTAAATAGCATTTAGCCAAGAGGCTGTTTCTGATTATTTTACTTGAGACAGCCTCTGTTTTTAAGTTCTGCACCGTAATTGGATCTATTGCGTCACCTCCTGAAAGTGTTGCAGAGACCAATCGAGCAACATGCGCATGGCAAGCATAAGGCTTTCTCCGGTTTCACTTAAAGAATATTCAACACGGGGCGGGATTTCGGCATACGCTTCCCGTACCAGAAGATTGTCTTCTTCCAGATGTTTCAGTGTTGATGAAAGCATCTTTTGCGAAATATCGGGGATTGACCGGCGAATTTCCGTATACCTCATCATCCCGTTTTGAAGAATACACACTAACACCAGCAACGACCATTTATCGCTGAAACGGGCTAATACATTCCGAACCGGACAGGTGGGGAATTTTAAATCAAGTTCCTGCATCGTTTTCAAATTTAACGGCCTCAAAATTACAAAATATCTCCAAAAGAGAGTAACACAACCACAAGAAAGCCACTCTCTGTTTAAATAAGGTTAAATCTTACGGAAAATTCTATACGTAAAACATTGTATATCAATATTAGTAACCTGTATGGTGCGTTACTAACGATATTGCATCTTGCTCCGTAGTACTATACATTTGCAGAGTAATTACATCTCAACCCGATATTTATGCTGCGCGCAGCCTGAATTCAGAATTACCTTAAACGCAAAAATTATTCTATTATGAAAGAGATAACTGTAAAGAATTACATTTCGGCCGAAGGAGAAAAAATTAACCGCAATGGCAACGAATTCACTATTAAACCGATAGTTCCTGCGGCCGACGTTACCAAATGTCGTGCCAACTTCATTGAAGTAGAACCGGGCAATTATGCTTTCGGGTATCATTATCACGAAGTGAGCGAAGAAGTTTTTTATATCATTAGCGGTACGGGAATAGTGCGTACTCCAAAAGGAGATATCACTGTAAAAGCCGGCGACGCCATCACATTTCCGACTGGAGCCGAGGGTGCTCACGTGATCAGAAACGGTTCCGAAACAGAAAAACTCATTTACATCGACTTTGATGCCGTGAGCATTCCCGAAATCGTTCATCTGCCCGATATAAACAAAATCATGGTGACAGGACCTTATTCAGACGGAATTTACGACGAAATAAACAAATAAATCATTTAATATTAAGAACGTATGAAAATTGGAATAACAGGAGCAACCGGACAATTAGGAATTCTGGTTGTCAGTAAGCTGAAAGAAAAAGTGGCCGCCGAAAATATTGTGTCACTTGTACGCTCGCCACAAAAGGCGGTATCTCTTGGAGTAGAAGCCCGCGAGGCTGACTATAATCAGCCCGAAACGTTGGAAAAAGCTTTTCAGGGGATCGACAAATTGTTATTGATTTCGGGAAACGAAATCGGACAACGCTTGTCGCAACATACCAATATTATTAATGCTGCAAAAAAAGCCGGGGTGAAGCTGATTGCTTATACCAGCCTGCTGCACGCCGACACTTCGACACTATCTCTGGCGGAGGAACATCTTGGGACTGAAGCTGCGCTAAAAGCATCGGGAGTACCCTATGTTTTGTTGCGTAACGGATGGTATACCGAAAATTACACAGCGTCTATCGGTGGTGTTTTGGCAGGTGGAGCTTTACTCGGCAGTTCAGGCGACGGAAAGATATCTTCCGCCACCCGCGCCGATTTTGCCGAAGCGGCTGTTGCCGTACTTACCAGCGAAGGACAGGAGGGTAAAGTATATGAACTTGCCGGCGACGAAGTTTATACCATGAGCAATTTGGCAGCCGAAATTTCAAAACAGACAGGAAAGAATATTCCGTATAAAAATTTGCCGGTGGCAGAATATGCTGCGGCTCTTATCAGTGTTGGTCTGCCCGAAGGCGTAGCTCATTTTTTAGCAGGTACGCATGTCTCTACCGAAAAAGGGGATTTGTTTGACGACGGGCATCAACTTTCAAAATTGATCGGTCGCCCTACCACTTCATTGGCGGACGCCGTAAAAGAGGCGCTTGCCGGTCTGGCATAATTAAAAGACTATAACAAAATGCAAAAATGAAAGGCTGTCTCAAAAATCAATATTGATTTTATAATAATTTACGAATCAAAAGTAGGCCTTTGTTTTTTACCCCCCAACCCCTGAAGGGGCTAAATCTGCTATTTTTATTGGCGCAAAAGTCCCCTTAAGGGGAATCGAAGATCAGCGAAGCTAATTAGGGGTAGAAAAATGAAATAACCTTTCAGTTCATAAGTTTATCAATAATCACATTGACATTTTGGGACACTCTCTTTTTTCGTCATAAACTCTCTTGACTATTGCATAATCAACTGTTTTGCTTTCCTCTGGCTAAAGAAGCAAACACGCCAATAAAGCAAAGGATGGCAAAAATGAAGAACAAAAGTCGCACGCAGCTTACAAAAGCCGGATGTTGCGCCGGAGTGATGTGAGATTCCCCAATGAAAAGGTGAATCATAAGGGTTGCCAGGCCTAAACTCATCATTTGACCGGTGAGACGCATAGTTCCTAAGGTTGCCGAAGCAATTCCCAGATATTGTTTGGAAACCGACCCCATAACCGAATTAGTATTCGGAGAAGAAAAGAGACCAAATCCCGCGCCCAATACCACCAGACTAATTATCAGAAAAGTACGGGAAGTATCTTCTGAAATGAAGGAGAGCATCAGCAACCCTGCTACTATGATACTCATACCCATGGAAGATAAAATCCGGGGGTCGTATTTATCAGATAATCGACCAGCAATGGTTGCCACTACCATCATCACCACAGGCTGGCTAATCAACAAGAGACCGGTATCCCTGGGTGTCATACCCTTGATATACTGAAGATACAGACTAAGGATAAAAGCAACGGCAAACGTAGCGGCATAATTGATAAACGCGGATAGATTTGAAAAGGCAAAAATCCGGTTGTCGCGAAAAAGACCTATTTCCATAACCGGCATACTACAGTGTAGTTCTACACGAATAAACCAAAGCAGAAGGGCAACACCTGTAATAGAAAGGATAATTGCATTGGTGTCGGGCAGCCTTGAAAAGCCGTACATCAAAGCCGAGATTGCCAGCATGTAGATAGCAGAACCTTTGAAATCGAAAGCTTCCAGCCGATTTTTTGTTCCGTCCGGTTTTATAAAAACAGCAGATGCAATAGTAATCGCAATTTCAAACGGCACCAACACAAAAAAAATACTTCTCCACCCCCACAGCTGAGTAAGAAATCCTCCCGCCACCGGAGCAACGGAAAGTCCGAGATAAACTGCAGCAACGTTGATGCCCAACACCTTCCCGCGTTCATTGGCAGGGAAAATGTGAGTAATAATGGCCATCCCCGTTGCGTACATCATCGCTCCCCCAATACCCTGAATGATGCGCACTCCGATAAGCATTCCTTCCGAAATGGAAAGCCCGCACAGAAGAGAAGTGATGCCCACGATAATATTGCCACAGATAAAGATACTTTTCCGGCCCAACAGATCGGCAAGTTTCCCAAATGGAACCAGAAAGACAGCCGATGACAACAGAAACGACATGGCAATCCAGCTCAGTGTAACGGCATTGAGTGAGAACTGACGCGCAATATCAGGAAGAGCAACATTGATGGCTGCCGACAAAAACGGAATCACAAAAGAGGTGAATACCACTGCATACAGAACAATTGTTTTATTTTCCCGGATTGTTGCCATGAAAACTGGATGTGGAATTGTTATTGCGAACAAAAATAATCACAATTTTGACAGGATATATTTTCGTAAGCCACATTCTCTTAAATAAAAGAGCCTGATCATCAAAAGACAATCAGGCTCTGTCATTACCGAATCAGACCGGTTAAGCATTGAGCGCTTGCTCTATATCGTCGATAATATCATTTGCGTTTTCGATACCTACCGAGAAACGGATCAGATCGGGAGCCACGCCGGCCGCGATCAACTGTTCGTCGGTTAGCTGGCGATGGGTGTGACTGGCCGGGTGAAGCACCGACGTACGAGCATCGGCCACGTGTGTAACGATAGCCGCCAGTTGCAGGTTGTCCATGAAGCGAATGGCCACTTCACGACCACCTTTCAATCCGAACGAAATAACGCCACACGATCCGTTTGGCAGGTACTTCTGAGCCAAATCATAATATTTATCACCTTTCAGTCCGCAATAATGCACCCAAGCCACCTTTTCGTTCTTTGCCAGATATTCGGCCACTTTCTGAGCATTGGAACAATGGCGCTCCATGCGCAGGTGCAACGACTCCAGTCCGAGATTGATGATAAAAGCATTTTGTGGCGACTGAATCGCACCCAGGTCGCGCATCAGCTGAACGGTGGCTTTGGTGATAAAGGCCTTTTCACCGAAAGCCTTGCTATAAGTGAGCCCGTGATACGAAGGATCGGGTTCTGTAAGGCCGGGGAATTTATCTGCATGAGCATCCCAGTCGAATTTACCGCTGTCCACAATCACACCGCCCACCGTGCTGGCGTGTCCGTCTATGTATTTGGTGGTAGAATGAATCACAATATCGGCACCCCACTCAATCGGGCGGCAATTGATAGGAGTAGCAAAGGTATTGTCTACAATCAAAGGAATGCCGTTGGAATGAGCAATTTTGGCGAACTTTTCAATATCGAGCACCGAAATGGATGGATTTCCGATAGTCTCGCCGAAAAGCACCTTGGTGTTGGGCTGAATGGCAGCGGCAATCTCTTCGGCCGGAGCATCCTGATCGACGAACGTACAGTCGATGCCCATCTTCTTCATGGTAACGGCCAAAAGGTTAAAAGTTCCGCCGTAAATGGTGGAAGAGCTTACAATATGGTCGCCTGCAGAGCAGAGATTGAAAAACGAGAAGAACGAAGCTGCCTGTCCGCTGGAAGTAAGCATTGCCCCCACTCCACCTTCGAGCTGCGCGATTTTATCGGCCACCGCATCGTTGGTAGGATTTTGCAAACGGGTATAAAAATAGCCGCTCTCTTCGAGGTCGAAAAGGCGACCCATCTGTTCGCTGGTATCGTACTTGAAAGTGGTACTCTGATAGATAGGCAATACGCGTGGTTCGCCCGTTTTGGGATTCCATCCTGCCTGCACGCAAAGAGTCTCCCGGCTCTGTTTCTTTTCCATGATTTAGTTGTGTTTGTTTGTCGGTGCAAAGGTAGGAAAATATACTGCTCGAAAGGCAATTCCGGGACATTGCAGCAGCATCAGAGTTGTGAAAAAATACTGAATATGAAGCCTCAGCGTGAAACTTCACTAAAAAAGAGCTCCTGCTTCTCCCCTATTCATTCATTGACACTACTTTTGCACAAAGAATCGTCTTAACATTTTACCAATAATAGATTTGGCTTATGAGAAAGTTATTATTCCTGACTGTTTGTGTGTCGTTGTTTGTGCTAACCTCTTGTTCGAAAACCGATTCGGCACCCACTTCGCTCACCAACACCAGCTGGAAATATTCGGCATCGGGTAGCACACAGGTATTGAAATTCACCTCGGCAACAGCCGGCACCTACACCGTCAATAGCAGCTCTGTTTCGTTCACCTATACCTATTCGAGTCCCAATATTTCGATCAAAGAATCGAACGGAGACAAACTGGACGGGGACTTTACCTCCACCACCACGCTGGAGATCGTACAGAGCAATTCACCAACTGCCGCACTGAAATTCACCAAACAATAATCAATATCTCGTTCTTTGCCTGCGGCAGGCCTTACTTTTTGACGCAAAAAGTAAGCAAAAACAGTGACGGAAAGAACTCGTTCGCTCGGCCATAAAACTTTTCCTCATTAACAATTTTCTATAGTTGGCCTACTCACTCAAACAGCTTTCCGTCGGTTTGGTATTTTGTTTACCCTTCGGGTCTGGTTTTCTAATGATTATAAAATAATTCTGTTCTTTCTTTTATTTATCTTGCTCATGCAGATTGGAACGGCCTTGTCCGGTGAACCAAAAAACAAGTGAAGCGACGCAAAATCGTCCTTGTTTGAAGTTATCGACGATAGGAGATAACGAGTTTGGGCGATTTGCGTCGATGAACGCCAGTTTTTTGAGTGAAGCGGGCATAGCCTTGACTTTTTTGTTTACTTTTTGTGTCAAGACAAAAAGTAAAAGAAGACATAAAACTCATAATCTAAACTAATTATATTTTATTATGCAACCTATTAAAAAGCGGTTCAGAGTTTAATAGATTTGCTGAATCTTTATTTAAACTGATAAACAAAAACCTGTCCGTAATATGGGCAGGTTTTCGTATTTTTGCAGCTTCAAAAACATTCCGCGATGGAAATAGAAAAACAAGACAACGAACAGCTTGAAAAGCTGATGTACCATTACGGTGAAATTCTCAAATTACTGGGAGAAGACACTGAACGTGACGGACTTATAAAAACTCCCGAACGCGTGGCTAAAGCAGTCCAGTTTATGACACAGGGCTATGAGATGGATGCCCGAGAAGTGCTGCTTTCGGCAAAATTCCGTGAAGATTACCGCCAAATGGTCATCGTGAAAGACATTGAGTTCTACTCCACCTGCGAACATCACATGCTGCCCTTCTTTGGAAAAGCTCATGTGGCCTACATCCCCAACAAATACATTACCGGACTGAGCAAGATTGCACGTGTGGTAGACATTTTTGCCCACCGCCTTCAGGTTCAGGAGCGTATGACCACTCAAATCAAAGAGTGCATCCAGCAAACGCTCAATCCGCTGGGAGTAATGGTGGTAATCGAAGCTCAACATACCTGCATGCAGATGCGGGGTGTCCAGAAATACGGAGCGGTCACAACCACTTCCGACTTTACGGGAGTTTTTGAGGTAGCTAAAACCCGCGAAGAGTTTATCAGCCTGATTAAACACTAATAAGACACTGTTACAGACTACAAATTGAGCTGGTTCCGGTTTTCGGAAATCAGCAAAAAATCGTATTTTTGTAATTGATTCAGAACAATCATCTTCAAACAAAAATAACTATGCAAACACTTGACAGCATTAACTTTGCCGGCAAAAAGGCATTCGTTCGCGTGGACTTCAATGTGCCTTTGAACGAAAATTTTGAAATTACAGACGACACACGTATCCGTGCTGCTCTGCCTACGTTGAAAAAAATCTTAGCCGATGGCGGTAGCGTAATTATCGGTTCTCACCTGGGACGTCCTAAAAAAAATCCGGAACCTAAGTATTCGCTGAAATACATTCTGGCTCACGTTTCAAAATTATTAGGTGTTGAAGTACAGTTTGCCGACGACTGCGTAGGCGCTGATGCTGTTGCTAAAGCTGCAGCTCTGAAACCGGGCGAAGTTCTTTTGCTCGAAAACCTCCGTTTCTATGCTGAAGAAGAAGGCAAAGCACGCGGTTTGGCAGAAGATGCTACCGACGAAGAAAAAGCTGCTGCTAAAAAAGCAGTTAAAGCTTCTCAGAAAGAATTCACAAAGAAACTGGCCGACCTGGCTGACATCTACGTAAACGATGCATTCGGTACTGCTCACCGTGCACACGCTTCTACAGCCCTGATCGCTTCTTACTTCGATGCTGACAAGAAAACTTTCGGTTACCTGATGCAAAAAGAAGTTGATTCAGTTGAAAAAGTATTGAAAGAAGCTGTTAAACCGGTAACTGCTATCATCGGCGGTTCTAAGGTTTCTACAAAAATCACCATCATCGAAACTCTGTTGTCGAAAGTTGACAACCTGATTATCGTGGGTGGTATGGCATTTACTTTTGCAAAAGCTCAGGGCGGCAAAATCGGCACTTCACTTTGCGAAGACGATATGCTGGAACTGGCTAACACTATTGTTGCCAAAGCAAAAGAACTGGGCGTTAACCTGGTTCTTCCTACCGACTGCGTTGCTGCCGACAAATTTGCTCCTGATGCAGCTACTCAGGTAACAGCCAATACAGCTATCCCTGACGGTTGGATGGGTCTTGACCTCGGTCCTGCTTCTGCCGTTGTGGTTTCTGATGTTATCAAAGCATCTAAAACTATCCTGTGGAACGGTCCTGCCGGTGTATTCGAATTCGATGCATTTACCGTAGGTTCTAAAGCTATTGCAGTTGCAATTGCCGAAGCTACTGCAAACGGTGCATTCTCGCTGATCGGTGGTGGCGACTCTGTAGCTTGTATCAACAAGTTCGGTTTGGCCGACAAAGTAAGCTACGTTTCTACCGGTGGTGGTGCTCTCCTCGAAATGATCGAAGGCAAAGTACTTCCCGGTATCGAAGCTATCCGCGGTTTCTAAGCGAAACACGATATTTCAAAACAGAAAAGGTTGTTCCAAACGGGACGACCTTTTTGTTTTTCAAGCAACAAGGATAGTGCCTAAACAACATTAATACAAACATTATTTTAATATTTCAAAAATAATATGCAAATTTGTATGGTTTATGCCGGCAACTCAGCAAGCACACATACCTAATAATCATAAGAAACCAATGAAAACACGCCTCCTCTTTTTGGTCATTTTTAGCTGTTTAATTGTATCCGCACAAGAAAAAAAAGCGAACCAGCTGCTAAAAGAACTTTCAAACGACGCCTGCAACTGCATTGATTCAATCAACACAAGAAATAAAACGAAGGAACAGATTGCGGCAGAAATAGCAAAGTGTATTGATGCCAGGGTAATTACGCTCCAGCTTAGTTCCAAAATAAGAGGAATTGATCTTGGGAAAGAGACAAATAACGGCAAAGAAAAAAAAGCTTCTGTAAATATCTCCATCAATACCAACAAGAGCTCTGATGAGTACAAAAAATACTATTACCAGCTTGAACGTTTTCTGATGGACAGTTGTAAAGCGATTAAAAGCTGTGTATCAGCTAATGACATTGAACGCGAGAAATCTGTCTCCAAGAATCAGGATGCTCTCGAATGGTATTCAAAAGGACTGAAAGAGTACAATGCAGAAAACTACAATGGTGCCATCACGCTGTTTCAGCAAGCTGTGATTGCTGACTCAACATTTGCATTTGCCTGGGATAATCTGGGCATTTGTTACCGCAAAATAAATGATTTTGACAATGCCATTGCTGCTTACAAAAGATCACTGGCAATTGATCCGAAAGGCCTGATGCCTCTTCAGAATATTGCAGTTGCTTACAGATGCAAGAAAGAGTACAAGAACGCTATTGATGCATATATGCGACTATCCGAAATTGATCAGAATAATCCGGAAGTGTATTACGGCCTGGGCGAAACCTACACATTCTATGTCAAAGACATTGAAAAAGGGCTGGATAATATGTGTAAAGCCTATAATCTTTATGTTGCGCACAGTTCGCCTTACAGAAGCGATGCGGAAAAGATAATCAGCTCAATTTACACTGAAATGAAAAAGCAGAATAAACTTGAACGCTTCAATGAAATCTTAAAAGCAAACCATATTAACCCGGTACAATAAACGGACTTCAGATTGGTTCGTTTAAACGCAAAAAGGTTGTTCCTACAATTTCGGAACAACCTTTTTATTTTTCAAGCGCAAGGATGTCGCTTGTCCCATTCTCTATCTATAGCTAAGCTTACTTCTTCCGTGGATCCTGATCAAGCAACCGGTACATCAGCGTTGTAATTTTCGATAGCTTATAGGTAGCCATATCCGGCCCGAAATAGAAACGAAACATCATATCTCTCCCCGAGCGAATGGCGGCCAACATCTCTGGTGTAACAGGAACCACAAAGTTCGTCACTATCCAATTTTGATGCGTGGTCGATATAGTTTTCCGCTGCTTACCGGTCGCTGTAGAGTCTTTCGTAATGGTTGTTCTCTCTCTACTCCGTTCTTCATCAAAAATATCGGACAATTGTAGTTCAAACTGTTTACCATTGGCCTTCATAAAGCCCTTCGGTTCGAGACCAAAACTATTAGTTTCTCTCTCTATTGAGAAATAAAATGCAACGGATTCACTGTTGGCAGTTACAAGCCTACAGCATTTAATATCAGCATCTCCAATATCGCTCCCGTACTCATCATTACGTTCTGACTCTGTCAATGTATATCGATGCGTATTTGTAAACTCATCGTAAACATGATAATTAGGCACTAAGCTCAGACAACCGGACAGTCCGATTGTCAACAAAATACAAACCGAAGCAACGGCCTGCTTTTCACTCACATTAAATTTTCTCATTCTTACTTATTTATTTTGCCCATTCACCTACCGCGGGTTCCGGTGACGGCAATGCCGCAGAAAGTACTTTTTCTTTGGTATAATTAGCAGCTTCTTTTTTGGTGAGTTGATGGCTCCAGGCTACCCGTTGAGAGGTAGAGGCTCCTTCGCCTTTATTTTCGAATTCGGCATAGAAGGCTGTCTTGTCACGCGTGGTCTTACTCCAGTTTTCCCAGCCCGCAGGAGCGATGTGTTTGCCAATAGAGCAATGAATGTACACCACACGGGCATAATCGCGCCAGGGACGGCCTAAATAGGCTTTATTGACTCCTTCGGCGGCAGTCAGCTTACACTCGTTGAACACAAAGCCATATTTCTTACCCTGATTGGTACTGGCGGCCGT
>JAUZOL010000081.1 GCA_030706455.1 Bacteroidota bacterium | reverse complement strand
TGTAGCGCTCCAAGAGTTCAACGATACCTGCCGGAGTGGCCGAAACCAGCGAAGGCAAACCAATCAGCATTCGTCCCACATTGATGGGATGAAACCCGTCGGCATCTTTTGCAGGGTTGATAGCTTCAATAATTTTTTGTTCCGCAATGTGTTTTGGCAATGGTAACTGCACAATAAACCCGGTTACCGAGTTGTCGTTGTTGAGTTCTTCTACCTTTGCCAACAATTCTTCTTCCGTCACGTCATCTTCGTAACGAATCAGTGTCGATTCAAAGCCAACCTGCTGGCAGTCTTTGATTTTGTGGGCAACATAGCTTTCGCTACCACCATCGTGACCTACCAGAATTGCTACCAAATGGGGAACTTTTTTCCCCGCCGCCTTTAAGGCTTCCACTTCCTGAGCAATCTCCTGTTTGATCTGCTCAGAGATAAGTTTTCCGTCAATTAATTGCATAAAATATAGATGGTTTTAGAGTTTTTCGGGTTTGTTATAAACGAACACAAGGCCGCAGGAAATTGAATTCGTAGCGACCTTGTATTGTATGTAAACATCATATTAATAGATTAATACTGTTCTTTTTCGTTCGGGAAATCGCCTGATTTTACGTCTTTCACATACTGCTGCACGGCGCCGTTCATGATGGAGTGCAGGTCGGCATAACGTCGCAAAAAGCGGGGCGAAAAACCGTTGGTCATGCCCAGCATGTCGTGTATGACGAGCACCTGTCCGTCGACTCCGTTTCCGGCTCCGATACCGATAACCGGTATTTTTAATTCCGAAGCAACCTGAGTCGCCAGTGTAGCCGGGATTTTTTCCAGAACAACAGCCGAACATCCGGCTTCTTCCAGCAAATGAGCATCCGACAGCAGTCGTTTTGCCTCTTCTTCTTCGCGGGCGCGAACCGTGTAAGTTCCGAATTTATTGATCGATTGAGGAGTAAGTCCCAGGTGACCGATAATAGGAATTCCGGCAGAAAGAATACGCTTTACAGAATCAAGAATCTCTTCGCCACCTTCGAGTTTGAGGCAGTCGGCACCAGTTTCTTTCATAATGCGAATGGCCGAAGCGAGAGCCAGTTTGGAATTTCCCTGATAGGTTCCGAATGGCATATCTACCACAACTAAAGATCGTTTTACGGCTCTCATTACCGAACGTCCATGGTAAATCATTTCGTCGAGCGTCATCGGCAAAGTGGTGACATTCCCTGCAATAACATTCGATGCAGAGTCGCCAACCAGAATAACATCAAGGCCGGCCTGATCTACGATAGATGCCATTGTAAAGTCATACGCAGTAAGCATCGATATTTTTTCACCCCGCTGCTTCATCTCAAACAGACGTCGGGTGGTCACTTTCCGGATATCTTCGGATTGATATGTTGACATAAGAATATAAGTGTGTGATTTGTGAGTGCAAAGGTACAACATTTCGGTGAGAATGGTAATTTTTCGGAGTGTATGTATGTCTCATGTCTGCCTGTTTGCTTTGCGTTAAAATGAAAAACCGGTACCCGTTCACTTGCGCGATCGGATACCGGAATGGCAAACACACAAAAATATTTATTAGTACAAATGTTATTTAGCTGACTGTCTGAAAATCTCCTCCAGTTTTTGCTCCAACGCTTCGCCTCGCAGATTTCGGGCAATAATTTTACCCGAAGGATCGATCAATACGTTCGACGGAATGCTTCGGATGGCATAAAGTCCCGCTGCCTCACTGTCCCAAAACTTCAGATCGGACACATGCTTCCAGGTCAGGCCATCTTTGGCAATTGCCTCTGTCCATGCCGTTTTGTCTTTGTCGAGAGAAACGGAGAAAATATCGAATCCGTTTGCTTTGAATTTATTATACACCTTTACCAGGTTCGGATTCTCTCTGCGGCACGGTCCGCACCACGAAGCCCAAAAATCGAGAAGCAGGTAGTGACCGAAAGATTGCGACAACCGTATGGTTTGGTTATCGGGAGTTGTTCCGGCAAAATCTACCGCAGGCTGACCGATTTCCACCCGTTTCTTGATAGCGACAATCCGTTCCAGCTCTTTGATATAATAGAGATCTTTGAGCGACGGATCGAACTGTGCCAGGTTATCTTCAAGTTCTTTTACCGACAAATCGTTGGAAAATTCGCGGTAGAGAATGTACGCGACAACTACCGATTTGGGCTCGGCCCGTACCAGCGAATCGATACTGAAGTTATCGTGTTTTGACTGCAATTTGACATACAGATCGTTAGCTTCTGATCCCGAAACACGAGCCGTTCGTCGGTTGGCCACATCAATGGTTACGTCGAGCGGTTTGTTCTCAATAAAAATATAATAAGGACTGAAACTCTCGTTCCGGTCGGTGGTCAGGCCGTATAAGTCGGTACGCGGCACGCTCCCTTTGAAGTGAAACTGTCCGTTGACAATTCGGGAAGAGTCGATGGTAAAGAACATTTTGTTCCGGAATTTCTTCAGATAAACCTTTCCTCCCGAAGCGTTGATTTTGCCGTTGATAGTAAACGACGGAGCCGGTTCGAACGAACTGAGGCTGACAACAGCCAAAAGCAGCGCGAATAATTTTAATTGTTTCATAATTAATTGTTCGTTATAAAATATGTTTCTCACGCAAAGCCTCAAAGTCATAAAGAAAAACTTTCGGTTTTTCTTTATTGCGTCTTAAGTCATGATATATGTAGGTCAATCATTTATGAGTAATTTGCGTCTCTGCGGCTTTGCGTGAGAAAATAAGACGCAGAAAAAAACGCTAAATCGTTTTTTATCTATCAACTTGGATACAACATAAGCACCTTTGTAACGAAGTATTGATAATCTTTAAGAATTATTTTGCGTCAAACCATAATTTTGTAGTCAGCAGGTCTTTGCCCTGAGCGCTGATGGCCGCTTTATAACTAACTCCGTTCAACGATTGTTCGGTGCCGGGATAGAAAAAGCGCGACGGAATCTGGCCGTCGAGAACGGTGGCCGGGCCTGCCGTGAGCACCGGATAATCCAACCTACGCCACTCTGCAAAAGCATCCAGCCCTTGTCCGAAAAAGGCGATCCATTTCTGAATTCCGATCGATTTGGCAAAGTTGGTGGCATCGTATTTTACTCCTGGCTGGTTCAGATAGTTGGCAATGACCGTCGCATCGGTTATTCCAAACTGGTTGAGCGATGCGGTGATGGCGCTCTTGTATAGTTGCTCGGCATCGCCCGGAATATAACCACGGGCAACAGCTTCGGCACGGGCAAACAACACTTCGGAATAGCTGAATATAACAGCCGGCGATTGGGGTGCCAGAAAATAGGTGCCGGGTTTGGATGTCTTGGCAAAGCCCTGACTGTTGGCATCACTGTTGGATAAACCGTTGGCGCCGCCTACATATTTCCCGACACTGGCATCGGACGGAAGTTGCGCGTAAACCGGCAGACGGGGATCCGACAACTCATACAGTTTGTCGACCATCGTTTTCGAGATGCGGTAGTCGTCACGGGTATCGAACCAGGCCGAAGCCGGATTCTGCTGTGGCGAACTTGCATACACAAACTGGAACGTATCGCTATTGCCGGCAAGCAATCCGGCTGCATCGCCGGTAGCCGCAATGGCAGCCTGTTTTGCCAGATCGGGTTCTTTGTCGGAAATCCGGAGGGCGATGCGAAGACGCAACGAGTTGACCAGTTTTTTCCATTTGCTGATGTTGCCGCTATAAACCACATCTCCGCTAACACTTCCATTCGCTGTGGCTAACAACGACTGAGCCTGTGTCAGATCGGCCAACAAACCGGTATAGACCTCTTTCTGAGTATTGTATGCCGGTGTTATTTTCAAACCGGCCTCCTGATAAGGAATGGAACCGTAGGCATCCGTCAACAGTAGAAACACCCATGAACGCAACGTCAGGGCAATGCCCTTGTAGTTTGAACTTACCAGGTTATCCTGAGAATTGAGTATGGTATTCAGGTCGGTAATGAGCGTCGAATATCCTGTATTCCAAAGCGATGTAAAACTCGAGTTGGAAACGTCATAGCGGTCGGGTTCGGCATACTGAATTTTTGCCCAGTGCTGCACAAACAACAGCGATGAATTGAAGTTGCTCTCCGAACCCCAGTAGAGGTCGGCGCCCTGTTTCAGGGCGCTTGTCAGCAGATATGCCGGCTGAGGCGTTTCCGTAGCGTTCGGGTTTTTATTGATCTCGTCAAGCTGGCTGTTGCAGGCACTGGCAAGCAACGCTATGAGTAGTAAGGGAAATAATTTCTTTATCATAAGGATGTTTTTTTTAGAATTTTACGTTGAGATTGAGGCTGTAGTTACGGGTTGTGGGCAATGCCAGACTTTCGAGTCCCTGACCATTCCCGGTACTGAGTGCTGTTTCGGGGTCGATATTCGGTACCGCTTTGTAAATAAAGAACAGATTTCTTCCCGTGAGCGTAAGGCTTGCATCCTGCAACCCGATTTTTTTAATCAACCGCTTGCCAACATTGTAGGTTAGTTTTACTTCTCTGAGTTTCACAAACGTAGAACTGTAGATATATGCCTCACTGATGTTGTACGACGCTTTGTAATACTCCTGAGCACTAATCACCGTAGTGTTGGGAGTTCCGTCGGCCAAAACGCCTTTGAAAATTACGCCGTCATCGTAAATTGTTTCCCCGTTTGGAGCCGAAGTTCCGGTGAGTAATTTCTTGCCGTTTGCCGAAAGATTGCCCGGATAATAGTAGTTCAGACCTCCATGGGCGGCATCACGACCGGGAAGCGTTTGTTTCAAAACGCCCGTATAGTTTCCTGTTCTGTTGGTTCCCGAGTAGAGTTTGCCTCCCACATTGGCATCGATAAGGAACGATAACTGTAAATTTTTATATGTCAATGTGTTGGTGATTCCACCCAACCAATCAGGCGTGTAGTGGCCCAGCACCCGGTTTTGAGGATCGGCTTTGGGCAGCCCGTTAGCTCCTACAATAATATTTCCGTTGGCATCGCGCAGATAGGCCGTGCCGTAGAGTGTTCCGTAAGCCTGACCAACCGAAGCCAGCACATCGACTCCGTTTGACGAACCGATGGTATAATTCTGAATCTGACCGGCGTAGTCGAGAATTTTCACTTTACTCTTGTTGCTCGAATAGTTCACTGCCACGTTCCATTTGAAATGGCGGCTTTGCAACGGCGTACCTTCCACCTGTAGTTCGATACCGTGGTTATTGATTTTCCCGGCATTGATCAATTGAGAGGTGTAGCCGCTTGATGCTGTTGTTTTTATTTCAAGTATCTGGTCAAAACTGTTGGTGTTGTAGTAGGCGAAATCCAGATGCAAGCGGTTTTGCCAGAAGCTCGATTCCAGACCGAATTCTACTGAACGGGTAGTCTCGGGTTTCAGATCGGCATTCAGCTTTTTCTGCGACGAAGTCTGGATCGGATTTCCATTGAAAGCCGTTTGGAAATTGTAGACCGTAGCCAACTGGTACGGATCGGCATCGTTTCCTACTTCCGACCAGCCACCGCGCAATTTCAGAAAATCGAGCGTCTTGCTTTTTATTTTGAGCGCATCCGACAGCACTAAGCTTCCGTTGACAGACGGATAGAAATAAGAACGGTTGTTGCTCGGCAACGTCGACGACCAGTCGTTACGACCTGTGATGTTCAGATAGGCAAAATTCTTGTACGCCAGTTGAGCCGAGGCGTACCCGCTGTATGCCCGTTGACGCGAGAAATAGTTGGACGACGTAAGTGCATCGCGTGAGTTGGTCAGCGTATACAAATCCGGTACCGCCAAACGGGGAGCCTTTTGGTAATTGTTGGCATAGCTGCGATTGCGCAGATTGAATCCGGCAAGCGCATCCAGACTGAAATCCTTGTTCAGATTTTTGGTGTACTGCAATATCGCTTCGGTGTTGTTTTCGCTAACCGTGTAGGCATCTTCGGCATACGATCCGTAAGGAGTGCCGCTGGTGCCGTATTTGATAGTGTATTTACGGCGATCGTTGTAATAGTCGGTACCGGTACGGAATCTGAAATTCAACCCGTCCGCAATCTTCGCTTCGAGGTGAATGTCGCCGATGAGCCGGTTTTTATCCTGAGTGGTAGTGTTGTAATAAGCATTCCAGTAAGGATTGTTGTAGTAACTATTGTTCCAGTTGTTGTTCCAGTTCTTTTTCAGCTCGTTGATATCAACCTGGCGACCAAACCACAAGAACTGAAGCATAACACCAGCTGCACGGCCACCCGAAGGGCCACCCGGCAGGGCAGGTGCATTGGTAACGATATAATCGGCCGTTGCTCCTATCTTTATGTCTTTGGTCAACTGGTAATTGGAGTTGATGCTAAAATTGGTTTTCTTGATTTCCGAATTGGGCACCGTCCCTTTCTGACGCTGGTTGTTCACTCCGAGGCGGAAATCGTACTTTTTATCCGACCCGGCAATGGAAATCCCGTTGTCGAGCGTCACGCCGGTTTCAAAGAAATCTTTCACGTTATCGGGATGCGCCACAAAAGGCACGGCCACTCCGTTGGAAAAGAACTGAGGAATAAGCCGTCCATCCAGCTTCGGTCCCCAGCTTTCGTCCACACCGTCGTTTATGCCACCCCCTTTTCCGTCCACATAGCTGAATTTGCCATTCGAGCCCTGTCCAAAAACATTCTGATATTCGGGCAAAGTAGCCACATTCGCAAGGGTAACGCCGGAAGTGAGGGTAATTCCTAAGCCCTTCTGACCTTTACCCGATTTTGTAGTGATGAGAATCACACCATGGGCGGCACGCGAGCCGTACAGAGCAGCCGCATTCGGCCCTTTCAGCACATTGAGTGATTCAATATCCTCGGGGTTGAGGTCGGCAATGGCATTACGGAAGTCGCGGGTAGCTCCTCCCGAATTCAGCTGGGAGTTATCCACCGGCACGCCATCTACCACAAACAGGGGCTGGTTGTTACCGGCAATGGAAGTCTCACCACGAATAACAATGCGCGACGAACCCATATCGCCCTGCGAATTGGTAATACGAACCCCGGCCAGTTTCCCGGTAAGGTTATTGAGAAGGTTGGTCTCTTTGGTATTCTCCAGGTCTTTGTTTTGTAACGCCTGAACGGTATACCCCAGCGATTTTTTCTCTTTGGTGATACCCAATGCAGTCACCACCACTTCGTCAAGAGTATTGGCCTGATCTTTTAACGTGATGGTTACCGTCTCGTTTTCATATACATCTACTTCCTGAGTTTTGTATCCGACAGCTCTTACCTGAAGGGTCACCGGCAGAGCATGTTTGATAGGGAAACGGAAAGAACCATCCGCTTCGGATACCGTTCCGTTTGTTGTTCCGGCGATTGTGATGGTAGCCCCAATGACAGGTACTTTCTTGGAATCAATTATCTGCCCGTGCAGAGAGATGTTTTGTTGCGCATGAAGCAGAAAGGCCGAACCGGGTAGTACTGCCAAAAAAGCATAAAACCGGAGGTGCTTTCTGGTGGATTGCACACAGGATCTGAGAATTTGGAATAATTTTGTCATACTCTAACTTGTTTAGATAAAGCGCCCTTAATGCCAATTGCAGTCGGATAAAGGGGGCGCTTTTTTGTTACAGATTAATGGTTAGTTATTGAATAGTGGATAGCAATTTTTCATCGATATGTTCTTTTTGAAAGGCAAGCGTCGCTTCGTCGAGTTGCAGGAACCCGGCTGCATGATTGAATACCTGTCCTTTCGTCAGAATCCATTTGATAAAAGCGGTAACGGTTTTGTTTTCGCGTTGTTCCTGCGAAAGAACGAACCCGATTTTTTCTACCGGAATATTATCTACACTGCTGTGTTCCAGTAGTGATAAGGTATTGTCCAGATCCGGTAAGCTCAGAACCTCTCTTTGTTGTGTCTTTACATTGAGCGGTACCAGAGCAATGCCGTTACTGAGCTTCCTGCTTTGAGTATCGAAAACGTAATTGAGACTATTGAAGGTAATCCCGGTAGTATCTTTTCTGATTGCGCTTAACAGGTAAATGTCATCGCCTAATACCTTTTTTCCTTTCAACTCTTCTGGTTTTGCTCCGAAATACTTTGCCAGGGCAATGGAAGAAGGGGTGTTGTTGTCGCGGGAATAAACCGTAGCGGCAAATTTGCTTTTTGCCTCATTGTTGTCTTCTGCTAACTCATCGGCCTCTTCGAAGAAAATCTTTTTAAGCTGCTTTTTAGACAATCCGTTTTTCGGGATTCTTTCCAAAATAGGATTTTTCCGGTTGGTAACCGGTACCAGGGCATAGCGGCCTACATAAGTAATTTGTTGACTGATGGTTAAATCAGAGTCCGCTGGTTGCGACGTGATGATAGTTAACGGACTTTCTTTTCCGGTAAGCGCTTGAAGTTCTTTGTTTGCCTGAAATTCAGGATTTTCCTTTGTGTACTCGGCAACCCATCGTTCAATCAACGGATAGGTAAAGCGGGCATTTTTCACTGTCTGACCGGATATTTTAGTTTGAGCTGTAACTGTGGCAGTAAACAAAAATGCTGCCGACAATATGTTGATAATTATCTTTTGCATAAATAAATGAGTTTAAATTTGAATTTTGTTGGGCAGCCCGGCGGGCAGGATCAGGGTTCATTCATCCGGGAGGAGATATACCTGAGAAGTTGCTGTTGAAGAAAGCGGTTGTCAGACTAAAAAACTTGTTGCAGACAAAAGCAAAATGATTTCATGATGTAACTTCTCCGGTGCAGGCCTCCGGGATTGTTTCTTGATTATCTCATATTGTGGCTACAGCCACACATGGACATTCGGGTCATCATGTTCATTTTTGGATGCATAAGTTCTTTTTCTAAAATTTATTCAAAACGTATAATTGTCTTACCTATTAGCAATTAGCAACCTTCAAAATGTAGTGAGAAAACGTTAGGTGCTATAAATATGTTTTACAGCACAAAATTCGGGGTTTTATTGCTCTTCCAAAATCCCTTCTGTGTGGTATTTTCATACCATATATGTGGTACGTGTTTGTAAAAATTGATAAAGAAGTTCTGCCTTGCTAAGCAGTAATGACAGGGAAGATGGCTTTGCTACAAGAGGAAGACCTGACGGAACGGAGGTTTTTAAAAAAGGAAAAGCAGGCAAAATTACCTGCTGCTTACAATTCAAAATGATAATTTTATTTTGAATATCAGATGATTATCCTTTTATCCGCTAATCTGCTCTTTGCTGTTGAGTTCCGTCTGCAATTACATCTTTTTCCTGTACACGGGTCATGAGACCCACGCGAGCGAATTTGATACATCCGCGCTATCAGGGGGGTATAGAGTATCACACAGGGTCTTATTGTATGATACTTTAGGATGTTGGCGATAAACTGTTATCTTTGCCGTGTAAAATCCAATAAAATAAATTCATGGAAGAACTGGTAAACAAAATCAAGGAACAAGTAAACATTTTTATTGAAAATGCAGACAATCAAGTGACAAATGGCAACAAGGCAGCAGGTACCCGTGCCCGCAAGGCTTCTTTGGAGCTTGACAAGATGCTGAAAGAATTTCGTAAAGTTTCAATTGAAGCCGGAAAATAAGCATGATATATTTTCCGAATCTGCCGTAAAAGCTTTTATAAAGGGCTTTTTACGGCAGTTTTTTTATGGGAGCGATCTTGTTTTGCCGAATGTTCAGTTCAAGTTACCGCTTCGCTCATCTTGAACCAGTCAATCTGCCAAACTTGGGCCATCATGGGCTTATTATGCCATCGCTTTTCTATTCTTTTGCAAGGCAGGAGCCTTGCTTTTATGTCCGATGTAGGCAGAGCCATACGCCGAACCTTAATCTGCTTTCCACGCTACGGTGAACCGGGGTCAGCCCAAGGATACAGCGACAAACTACTCGAATTTTACATTGCTTAAATCTGTTCTGATCTTAGCAATGAGTGCCGTATTAAAATCTTTCAGCTTGCTGTTAATATTGGCATATATGCACCAACAATAAGCGTCGGCATACATATCTTCGGAATATGTCTTGGAAAAATCACCAAAATCTTTTATTATTTCTCCGTTTGGTTTATGTAATTTCAAATTCGTTATTTCGATCTTAATATTGGCAGGCGTCTTGGCCCCTGCAGTAGCAAGCGCACCAATCAGCCCGAATTGGGCACCTACGTATGCTTTAGTGGAAAATGCTTGCACCCCGGCAAACCCTTTTAGATTTCCTGTAATATAGTAATCCTTTGTATTGGCTTCGCATACATATGCTGTATGAAATATGTTTGACCGATTCAGATGTTCAACGAACATTCTGGTAAACTGCATCACTACAGAATCTTTCTTGTAATGCTTCTCTGCATTGATACAGGTTCGCTTACCATTTAGCTTGATTTCTCGTTTGTTGTCAAATAAGGCTTTATCACCGTCACTTTGTTGTCTCAAATCGCTAAACAATTGTACCCCAACCGTAATCGGATATGTTTGCTCTGATGATGATACTTTTATGTCATCTGTTTTATAGACAACTTTCTGACTGACGCAACTCACTAAAATGAAAGATAGGATAAATAAATTCTTTTTCATCGGTTAATATTTTGTTTTTTAATTATCTGATGCAATTAATATGTCATTGCCAACTAAGCCTCTGGCTATTGAGAATTATGAAAACCCAAGACGACGTCCATTTAATACAAACGACTCTACTCTTCCGAATAGCTACTTTGAGTCCGGGGAACCCTCACGGAACAAAAAGCAGAGACTATGAAATATTAAAATTTCAATCCACCCTTGAAGGATAATGACACGGCCATTCCACGAATATCTTTCACAGTTTGATAATTGTGGTATTGGGCACTTTGCATATTATATCCAGCCATAAAGTATAATGCTGTTTTCTTTGTCAGATAAATATCCATTCCCAAAGAAGGTTCAACTAGAAATCCATACATATTTCTCAAATAACTCTGCCCGATATCAAAAGCATAGCCGACATTCCCTGCTATAAAAGGAGCAACAGTTTCTTTCGACAAAGTGATTTTTACTCTTAAAAATAATGGTAACAAAAGACTACCTCCATAATTATCAAAATCATCATGTGACGTTGTATAATTCATTGACGACCCATAACTTGTTTGGTAATAACTGGAAGAAAAGTTATATAGCCTCATTTTGCCAGATAAAGAATTGGCATATCTGGCTCCAATCCCAATTCCCGCAAAAATGGATTGATTAAGTCGGACTCCATTTATCATATCAATTTCATAGGAACTCTTTGTGAATTCATTCAGCCCGATCAATACTCCAGCCTCAAAGGATTTTTCATAGTGGAGCTGGGCTTTTATACAAGAACAGCTAATCATTATTAGCACGATAATACAAAGTAGTTTTTTCATTAATCATTACATTACACATTTTGTTTTCTTTCTTTATCACATCAGTTGCCGTACAATGGTAGTGTGGCTTTCCATATTTTTCTGGCTTTACGGCTGGCGCAGGTTTAGCGGTAGCGTAACCTGTGCCCAAACCAAACCGTTCTTGATTTTTGGGAGGCCGTAAACAGATTTATTACTATGTTCACCAGCTTTACGGTATGACATGGGCACACTTTACAATTAACAATCAGCGAAACTAATCAGTTACAAACTGATTGTATTTCCAGTCCAAGTTACGGCTAACGCCTAAAACTTGAACTAGTCAATCGGCCGTACTTGCGCCAGTAGGGGCAGTCAATCTGCCAAATTTGCGCCATTAGGCTTTAAAATAATAACAGCAGGCAAAATCACCTGCTGCTATTTTCTCTTATTAGTAAATTAGCGTTGATTACTTTACAAACAACAAATCTGGCACATTACCAAGATTTTTACGACCACCTTGAATAAAAGGTTAACAAATACCATTTCCCTTTTCGCCGGACAAAAGTTCGTTCTATATAATTATCAAAATATTTAGCAGAAATAATAACATCTATCACAGAATCATTCCTTGATCTATATTCTTTATCAAATTGTGCAACATCAATAGCTATATTCTTAAAATGACGCCAATTTTTTCTTTCAAATATCACATTTGTGTCAGCAAGAAGGGTGTCGTTTATGTTTTCTGGAGGACAAATCATTACCCCTTTGATAGGGAAAATGACTCTTGATATTTGAAATAATGAATCGTTTACAAAATAATTGTAAAATTTATCGAAATCTTCGTTTAAGATATTGGTTGCGTCATTATATTGAGTGTACATAGATTTATTTACCTTTCCAGTGCAATTGAACAATAATAATGATAGAATAATTACAGATATTTGTTTCATAATGTATTATTTATTATCGTTTGAAGTCCCAAAACTTTTCGCAGCATCATAAGCATCCCAAAATGAACCTAAATAACCATGATCTCCTTCGTGTAGCTTTCCTCTTAAAAAGAATGAGTTATTTTGTCTTTGTTCTTCGATGTATTGAGTCCATTTTTCTTGTGAATCATTTGATTTGTTTTGTTGAAAATTTTGAGGATATATATTTACATCCTCAAATTCGTAAGGTTCGGGATTCACAGGTTCATCTGGATATAAAAAAGTGTTTAGGTCATATATCGACTCGGGATCAATTTTGACACCATCTTTCAAAAGCTCGTAATGCAAATGATAGCCCCCATTTTGCCCCCTTGATGTTCCATTATTGCTAACGCCTGCAAGTATTTGTCCATTTAATATAGGATCTCCTGCTTTAACTTTTACGGTATTTTTTCGCATGTGACCATATACAGTTGTATAGCCATTCCCATGATCAATGATTATTTCATATCCATAACCAGATGCGGGTCCTGCATATTTTACAGTCCCTTTTGCAGCTGCACGAATTGGAGTGCCATCAGGAGCTGGCATATCTAATGCCCTTTTCTTCCAAGTTTGCCTGATGTTTAGCGCAAGATTGAGCGAAGCGGTATCTTGTGCTGGAAATCAGAGTGGTTTGTAACCACAAACAACTTTCAGCGAAGCTAATCAGTTACAAACTGATTCTATTTTACGTCCAAGTTACACTTCGTTAAACTTG
>JAUZOL010000080.1 GCA_030706455.1 Bacteroidota bacterium | reverse complement strand
CGAGGCAATTACGTTCGAAATGGAGCGTAACGGTCAGGTATTCTTCATCAACAACCGCATCCACAACATCTACGAAATAGAAGCGTTGGTTAAACGCCTGATCCCCGGAGTACGTGTAGTCGTCGGCCACGGACAGATGCCTCCCGAGAAACTGGAAAAGATTATTCTGGACTTTGTTGATTACGAATACGATGTGATGATTGCGACCTCTATCCTCGAATCAGGGATTGATATGCCAAACGTCAACACCATCATTATCAACAGTGCACATCAGTTTGGGTTGAGCGACCTTCACCAGTTGCGTGGTCGCGTAGGACGAACCAATCGTAAGGCTTTCTGCTACCTGATGACGCCGCCGACCAATCTCATCACTCCCGAAGCGCGCCGCCGCCTGCAGGCCATCGAAAATTTCGCCGATCTGGGTAGTGGCTTCAACATTGCCATGCAGGATCTCGATATACGTGGAGCCGGCAACATGTTGGGAGCCGAGCAAAGCGGGTTTATTGCGGAGTTGGGCTACGAAACCTACCAAAAGATTCTGAACGAAGCTGTTCAGGAGTTGAGAGACGAAGAGTTTGCCAATCTTTACCGCGAAGTGGAAGCTGAAAAAGGAGAAAAAACCATAGAATATGTTACCGATTGCCAGATTGAATCGGATTTTGAGCTAATGTTCCCTGCTACCTATATTGAAAGCATACCCGAAAGAATGAACCTCTATCGCGAACTGGACAACATTACCAACGAGCGCGATTTAGCCGATTTCGAACAACGTCTGACCGACCGTTTCGGAGCAATTCCTCAGGAAGGGTTAGAACTCATTCAGGTGGTACGGCTTCGGTGGTTGGCCAAAGAATACGGTATAGAGAAATTGGTTTTGAAGAACGAAAAATGGATTGCCTACCTGGTTGCCAATCCACAATCACCTTATTACAAATCGAATAATTTCGGCAAGGTGCTTAATTACATGGCCAAATATCCGCGTAAATGTCAGTTAAAAGAGAACAAAGACAAACGTTCGGTAGTAATTACGCCGGTACACAGCGTGATGGAGGCCTATAATGTGATGATCACCATTGCTCAGTGTGAATAGATTTGTTTTGTTGGAATTGAGTGTATCTTTGTACTCCCGGTGTCACAAACCGGTTAACCATTAATTTTACAACAATATGAAAACAAGACATATTTCGATTCTTTTGCTCTTTGTTTTGAGCATAACCGGTGCGATTCACGCACAAGCTGCAAAGCCGATTTATCAGTTTACAGTAACCGACCTGTACGGTAAGACCTTTGATTTTGCTTCCTTAAAAGGAAAGAAAATAATGATTGTAAATACCGCTTCCAAATGCGGACTGACACCCCAATACAAGCTCTTGGAGGCTCTGTATGAAAAGTATAAAGACCAGAATTTTGTAATCGTAGGCTTTCCTGCCAACAATTTTGCAGGACAAGAGCCCGGCAGCAACAGCGAAATTGCAGAATTTTGCCAACAAAACTACGGGGTCACGTTTCCTATGATGGAAAAAATATCGGTGAAGGGCAACGACCAGCATCCTATTTACAAATACCTGACAACAAAGGCCGAAAACGGCTCTCAGGATTCGGAAGTACAGTGGAATTTTCAGAAATACCTGATTGATGCCAACGGTTATCTGGTCAAAGTGATTCCGCCGCGAACCCTACCCGACAGCCCTGAAATCATCAGTTGGATAGAACAAAAATAGACGAACGAATGTCATCGGATAAGATAGAACGCGAAAAAGAGACAATTCATACAATGATCAGCATTTATTGCAAGGGGAAGCACAAACAGCCCGAACTTTGCGATGAATGCCGGTCATTGCTTTTATATGCCCAACAACGTTTATCCAAATGCACCTTTGCTCCGGACAAACCATTCTGCAAAAATTGCACGGTGCATTGCTATAAACCTGACAAACGCCAACAAATCCGCGAAGTAATGCGGTATGCCGGCCCTCGGATTTTTTTCTATTATCCGCTACTAACTTTGAAACATCTGGCACAAGGAATAAAAACCAATCTCAAACTCATTTTTCAACATGCATAGAGAGAAGATTCTGTTTGTTTACAAGGAACCGTCAACTTTTGTAAAGACCGACAGGCAAATCCTTGCTGAAAAGTATGACATCACCGACTATTGTTTCCGTCCGGTAAGAGGTATTGGTAAAACCGCGTTGGAAATGGTGAAGCAGTTCTTCTTTCTGCTATTGAACGGATGGAAATTTGACAAAACCTATATCTGGTTTGCCGATTACCACTCTTTTCTACCAGTTTGGTTTGCCCGCTTGTTAGGAAAAAAGTCGTTTCTTGTCATTGGTGGTTACGATATTTGCCGTGAACGATCGCTTACTTACGGAGCTTTCTGTTCCAAATTTCGGGGATTCTTCACCGCTCAAAGCATCAAAAAAGCCACAGTCAACCTAACCGTCTCGCAATACGTCGGCCGGAAAGTCGGTTTTGTGTTTCCAAAAGTAAAGCACGAGATGATTTACAACTGCATCAACATGCAGACGAACGAAAACACAAAGCAAAAAGAAAAACTGATTTTATGCGTTGCCCTGATCGAGTCGCAAAGGACGTTCCTGCGAAAAGGAATTGACACGTTTCTGGAACTTGCCGCCCACGTCCCCGATTACAGGCTGGTACTGATCGGTCCGAATAAGGCCGCCATGGCATTATTTCCGAAACCGTTACCTGAAAACGTCTCTGTATTTGAACGCCTTCCGCACGCAGAACTCGCCTCTTACTTTGAAAAAGCTTCGTTTTATTGTCAGTTATCGCGGGTAGAAATCTTCGGCATTGCCATCGGAGAAGCTATGCTCAATTATTGCATTCCTTTGGTTACCAATGAAGGTGGAATGCCCGAAGTGATCGGCAAAACCGGAGTAATTGTTCCCCGAAACGCGCAGAAAATAGCGGAAGAAATTCGTCGGATCGAAGTTATGGAGACTACGGCACAACGAAAAGAGTGCCGCGACCGGATTCTGGAACTTTTCAGTCTGGAACAGCGAACCAAGGCTTTATTGGCGGTAATTGAAAAGTATTAAAATCACTTCGCGCCGGAAAGCTGCATAAAGAGTTCATTCCAGTGATTCATAACATTTTTCATCGAAAAACGATCGCTGTTTATTTTTGCCTGAAGGCCCATTTGTTGCCGCAAGGCATCGTTCGCCATCAGTAACGAAAGCTTTTCGACAAAGGTATCGGCATCATCTTCGGCTACGAGGAAGCCGTCTTCACCATCACGAATCACATCACGCGGGCCGCACTTGAAGGCATACGAAACAATCGGCAATCCGCAGGCAACGGCTTCCAACAACACCATGGGCAAGCCTTCAAAGCGTGAGGTCATCACGTAAATGGAACTGCTGATATACTCTTCAAAAATATGAGGCGTAGGAGGTAATATCTCCACCGAGCTCCGGTAAGACGACGTATTAATCCTATCTATCAACTCATTGTCGACCACATCGCCCACTAACGACAATTTCCATTCGGGAAAATCAGGCTCCACCTGTTCCCAAATATCCAGCAAACGGTCGATTCCCTTGTCAAAAGAAATTCGTCCGATGGTGAGAATTCTTTTAGCGGAGTAATCAGCATGTTGTTCGGTAGTGAAAGGCAGCGGATTGGGCACCACCTCCACATTTGGTTTCTCGAGCCAAAATTGTTTATCTTCTTCCGTCAACACGATAAACCGGTCGTAATGAACCGGCAGGTGCGAGTCGTGACGCAGGCGGTAGAGGATACGCGCCCGTTGCAACCAACTTGTTGCTCTCCGAAACTCAATTTTCGCCCTCGGTTTCAGGCAACGATGCGATTCCAGAATTTTCTTGCTACCATCTTTTATTTTGTACAGAAACTCTTTTTCGTCACGCGACATCGACACCACAATGTCGGCTTTTTCGGTCATCAATATTTCTTCCAGCAAACGACGATGTTCACGGAGCTTTTTACGGTATAAAAAATAGCTCTTCAAAAAAATCTTTTCCTGTGCCAGTTCCAGATAGTTGAGATCAAGCTCAATATGCCGTATTTTCGGAGAAAAAGGATAAAAAGAAGGTTGTCCTTTATGATCGGTAGTAAGAATAATCACTTCATGACCAAGCACGTCGGCCATATAGTTTGCCTTCTGCACCACCACCCGCTCCATGCCTCCGCCTTTGGCAGCAGTTGTCGATATTGTATAGATGATTTTCATTTTCTTCAATTGAACAAACGACCGAATACCGCATCGAAACGACGGCTCCAGGTGTGATCGGACTCCGCCCTTTTGCGGGCATTTTCTTTCATAGTGCGACGCAATGCCGCTTTCTCCGGTTTCAGGTAAAACGCCGCTTTCGAGACAAATTCTTCATCGCTACGGCACAAAACTATTTCCTTACCATCTTCAAAATAACCGGCCAGTTCTTCCCGATAAGGAGCAATCTGCAAGCCACCGCACATCGGTATTTCAAAAGTGCGCAAGTGTATTTTATGCACAGGATTTTTCAGCACAAAGGTATTGCGCAATTCGGAGATTCCCAGCGACAACGCATGATTGGAATAAACCGCATTCATCTGCTCAAAAGGTACGGAACGTTTCAGCTCCAGAAAATCGTTCCGATGGAGTTGCTTTTTTTCGGGAAACAGTTTATTCATCACCGTTCCGCAGGCCACCCGGCGACCGATGGCAAATGTTGACAAATTTGCCAGCAGCTTCAAGGTATCTTTGTAGGTCAACGATTTTCCGGCACCACCTTTCCCGTCAGTAAAAAAGCCATCGGAATACAACGTGCAGGGAATCTGATGTTCGGTCAGCGAATTGACCCGAATCACCCGGTCGTCATAAAGCGTACCAATAAATCCCACCGATAGAATTTCCTCGCCAAAATCAGGTTTGAAAAGGTGAGAATTAGCCGCGTATGGCTGAAAATACGACTTGCATTTCCATCCGTCAAACAGGTATTGCGTCTCTCTGGAAGTTAGCCAAACCAAATCGAAATAAGGAGCTATATCCTTATGAATGAACGGAGCATGAAGATTATCAAAACAAATCAGCAAAGATGGAATGCCCAAAGTCTTCACTTTCTGTATGGTTTCGGGGTACAACAAGCGCGAAGGCACACAGTTCATAAACAAATCGTAGGCTTTCCCTGCTTTTTGCAGAAAAGGAATCAACTTTTCATTTGCCTCATCTGTCGACGTAAAAGTCAACGGATTATACACAGTAACGGTATGCCCTGCCCTTTCTAATTCATCGAGCAGATGAAAACGCTGCCATTGTTGCATGTAAGCGCTCGTTTCGGCAAAATAGTATAGAATATTCATAATTGCAGCAAATTAAAATTTAACGCCCAGATATCGTCTAAATACCTTCGCCATCGTGATAGCCAAATCACCTGTAAAATAGAATCGTGAAGTGATGACTTTCAACAAAAAACGTTGCCAGGTAGAAAATGGCAATTTAATTTCCGGATACCGCTTTTCAACATCGGCAAAAAGTGAAGCATATTTTCGGCGCAAGGCAGGCGTGGTATGCAAAAGATAAGCCCCTCGATCCATCAAACGCGCCTCGGTCAGATAGCTTTCAAAGCGCGGCAAATCGTTTTGCTGAATAAAAAAATCCTGAAGCAAGTCGAATAGACGTATCATCGACTCGAAATGGAGAGCCTGCTTACTTCCGCTGCTGTACGATCCCTGATTCGACTGATTGTAATAGTAAAACGGATGATGGAAAACCGCTACTTTTTTAGCAAAATAAAAAAGCCGCACCGTAGCAAAATAATCTTCTCCGAAATTGATTCCTTCGGCCATTCTTATTTGGTGCGTAGTCCACAACGAGCGTTTGGACAGAGTTCCCCACAATGCCGCGCGGGTTTCGTGAAAAGCAAGTCCTTCGATATACGACTGCGAAGTTTCCGGAAAATTTTGTTTCACGACAGACACCTGAGATTCTCCCCGATAAGAGAAAAAGCTATCGGTAGTCACAATATCGGCCTGCTGTTGCACGGCCTGTCCCACCAACATTTCTACCGCATCCAGTTCCAGAAAATCATCGCTATCGACCCACAACAGGTAATCACCGGTTGCTGCGTCGAGTAAGGTGTTCCGGGTCTGGCCAATGCCTTTGTTGGCAACATGCGAAATGATTTGTATCCGATCTTTTCGTTCAGGATATTGCTCGATCGTTTGCTGCAAAACAGACATACTGTTATCTGTAGAACAATCGTTTACAAAAACAAATTCAATATTTTCATAACTCTGACCGCACAACGAATGCACACACTTTGCAATATAGTTCTCAACATTGTAGACCGGCACCAATATTGAAACCACGCTTCCGTATTGCAAGGCATCTGTCATCATTCGGAAATCAGGTTAAGAAAGCTGCGGGCCGAAATTTCATTCGTACCGTTGGCTAAAATCCATTTGCGGGGATGAAAAACGGAAAGGTCAGTATGTTTTTCCAAAAGCGTTTCGAGTTCCTGCATGTCGCGAAAGAAACAGCCGGTTTCCTCGCTCAGGTAAGGCGCGCTTGATGCTGCATAATTTCTCAGCTTATATTGATAATTTCCCTGATTCCAGACAAACGTCGGGGTATCGGAAGCCCACATTTCAAACAGGGCAATCCCCTGAGTTTCGGTTGCAGAAAAGACAATGGCAAAATCGACACTTGCCAGTTTTGCCTTCATTTCATCCTTGGTATAGCTTCCGTAAACAATCAATTCATAACCAATGTTCATGCTTTCGAGCAACGCCTTGCATTGTTCCGCCAGTTTTTTCTGCGGATATTTCAAATAGAGCAGGCAACGTCGTTTGTGCCCCGCTGGCAATTGTTTGGGAAGATTCCATTCGTCGGGATCCACGCCACTACACCAGATAGCGATACGTCCTTCCACGGCGGGATTATCTTCTACAAACGCATCCAGAACCCATTGCGATGGAACCAGCATTTTATCGACAAGATCGGACGCAATAATTCCGCCTTCGTCAGCCGATGAAACCGCCACGTTGGGACCCACCGTCAGTCGTTTGATCTTACCCTTTTTCTTAAGACCGAGGGCAAAATTCAAAGCCTCAAATCCAGATAACACATGAACATGATCGCCGATTTCCGAACGACGGGTTACGTTGATGTTGTACTCAACACCCAAGCGATCGAGACCATCGGTAATTCCGGCCGTAACAGCTCCATGCCCACGGGTATAGGCTGCTTCGCCGAACAATTTTCGTTTAATTCGTTTCAGCTTGTAAATAAATGCAGTGCTGTTGTGTGTTAAAAGGGTCAGCATAAACTATCTGATATTCAAATAAAATTTATTTCCAGCCGTGTTTCATTACATTTCCGATAAACCCAAAGTAATTTCCGGCCGTCAGTTGCAAATCATTTTTGACTACCAAAGGCCATTTCCAGTACTGGTAAACCAGCTGAGACAAGCCAATTCCGAGGATAATGGAAGCCACGCCCAACGTAGAGAATTGCAGCAACAAAAATACGGCAATAAATGCAAGAAAGCCCGAAATAAGATTGGATTTAAAGAAAGGCACCTCGTTTTTTATCGTCAAAAAGGCGGTCGACATGCCGCTGTTTACTTCCATGTATGAAATAATCAGGTAAATCACAATCAATCCACTGGCCAGGAAATTGGTTTTACTATGAATAAGCGCCATGAAATAGGGGCCTATCACCACAAATCCTGTACCGGCTATGATGTAGAAAAACAGTAAAAATGTGTTTGATTTCAACCACAATCGCTTCAGGCTCTCCATATCTCCGGTTACCCGATAATGCGTCATTTTGGGGAAATAGGTATTAAAAACAATCATCCCGATACTGGAAATCAGCTCAATAAACTGCCGTGTCGTACCAAACTCACCGATCACCGTCAACGAAAGGTACAAAGGAGCCATCAGCAAAATGCCCTGATACATCAGGAATCCCCGGATCACCGTCACACCCACCTTAAGGGCATTCGGAGTCATAACTGCCATGATCTCTTTCACGCTTTTCTTGTTGCTGCAGGCCATTTGCTGCTTCGTTTCTTTGTCGTAAAAAGTTGAATAACAAAGAATACGATTCACCACATCGCTGATCAGCTGTCCGAATACCAACGAAATAAGGCCAAAACCCAGTAACAACATGATAACAGACGACAGAATGCGTGAGCCATGACCGATGATGACGATCTGTTGGTATTTTTTTACAAAACCACGCCCCAGCAACAATGAGCTATAATAATATGTATAAAGCTGATAAGCAACCAAAATACCATAAACAATCCAGGCTATCCATACAGTGGTAATATTTCCCTGATAATTGTTTTTTTCAAAAATATAGGGTAAGTAAAAAGGAGATGCCACGAAAAAGAGAAGCAAAAAAATACCTGCAATAATGGCATAGTAACGCCTCATCGCTGCAATCAGGCTCCTGAGCAAGCCATAATCAATCGATTTATCGTTTTCAGCGACCGTAACGTAGCCTTCAGATTTCAATTCCTTAGCTCCACTGAACACATAAGTGATATTGCGTGAGAAAGCATTGGAAAATCCGAAATCGAGCAGCGCTGCCAGTCCTCCGATGGTCAGGAAAATATTCCATAGTCCAACCTCCTTCGACGGCAGCAAATGAAGCACCAAAGGAAGTACAAGCAGACCCGAGGCGATGCGCATAAAAGTTCCGGCAAAGTTCCAGATTACATCTTTACGTCCAATTTGTTCCATTCAAAATCAGGCTTTTGAAATTGTATCGGCAATAATGTCAGAGGCATGACCATTGCCATATAAGTTGATAAAGAAATCGGGCTGATCCGTTTTTGCTTTTTCAAAGGCCGCCATCAGCAACGCCTTGTCTGTGCCAGCCAGCGTGTTGAATCCGCCTGTAACGAGCTCAGTCCATTCAGTCTGTTCGCGCAGGGTGATGCAATGCTTTCTAAAGAAAAAGGCCTCTTTTTGGACGCCTCCGCTATCGGTAACGACCAGTTGGCAATGTTGCAGGAGCCGAATCATATCGAAATAGCCCACCGGATCAATAGCACGGCATTGCAATTCGATACCGTTTTGTTGCAAAATGGCTCGCGTACGCGGATGCAAAGGCAACACCACCGGAGTTTGCCGGTTTATCTCGTTCAATCCTTCGATCAATTGACGTAGCTTTTGCACATCATCGGTATTTTCTTGCCGGTGAATAGTTGCCAGCACAAATTCTTTGAGTCCTAAATCCTCAATGATAGTCGATTTCAGCGCTGCTTTCCTGGCATAAAAAAGCGCAGCATCAAGCATCACATCTCCGCTTTTGACCAATTGTACCGGAAAATTACGGAAGCCTTCGTTGTCAAGGTTTTGAACAGCAGTATCGGTAGGGCAAAACAAAATATCGGAGACTCGGTCTGTCAGTATGCGATTGATCTCTTCGGGCATCTGTCGGTTGAATGAGCGCAAACCAGCCTCGACATGAATTACCGGAATGTGCAGTTTAGAAGCTGCAAGTGCACCGGACAAAGTAGAGTTAGTATCGCCGAAAACCATCAGGGCTTCTGGCTTTTCGGTGAGCAAAATGGTTTCAATTCCTTCGAGCATGCGCCCGGTCATCGCTCCGTGATTCAAACCGTGAATATCGAGATGATAGGCTGGTTTCGGGATCTCCATCTCCTCGAAAAAGACCTCCGACATATTGGCGTCGTAATGTTGCCCCGTGTGTACCAGAATCTCTTCTATGCCATGTTGTTTCAGCGACCGCGAAACGGCTGCCGCTTTTACAAACTGGGGCCTTGCCCCAACAATGGTAAGAATACGATTCATGGTCAACTCATCAAATTAAAGCGTTTCCAGAATAGCGACAATGCGTTGTGCCGTCTTGCCATCCCAATATTTCGGGTTGTTTCCGGTCTTACCTTCACCTCTGACAATAGCAGCTGCTTCTGATTCAATATCGTCGATTTTGATCAGCTTATTGCTGCCCTCCCAAACGGTCACAGGGCGTTCGGTATTAGGACGCACTGTCAGACAGGGAATATTGAGATGAGTGGTCTCTTCCTGAATGCCGCCCGAGTCGGTCAAAGCAAATTTGGCACGGCTCACCAAATGGATAAATTCCAGATAACCGAGCGGCTCAATCAGGTACAGGTTCGGAAATGACGAGATTGTTTCCAGCAAACCAAACTGTTGAATATTTTTATATGTTCTTGGATGAATGGGGAATACAAGCGGAATTTGCTGCGATACAGCTCCCCAGATATTTACCAAACGCTCCAGTGATGCTTTTTCGTCTACGTTTGACGGACGATGGAAAGTCATTACGCCGTAACCGCTCGCCGAAAGGTCGTTGATATCGATTTTGCCCGGTTTGTTGAGCAGACCGAATACCTGCGGAGCTCCGGCTGCTTTTGCCAGGTTGGCTTCGAGGGTGTCAATCATCAGATTGCCCACCATAAAGATTTTTTCCTGCGCAACGTTTTCTTTCAAAAGATTTTCGTCAGCATCGGCGCTGGTGGTAAAGAAGTAATCACTAATAGAATCGGTCACCAGACGATTGATCTCTTCAGGCATGGTGCGGTCGTTGCTGCGCAAACCGGCTTCGTAGTGTATCGTTTTGATATTCAATTTAGCAGCTACCAGTACACAGGCAGCAGTACTGTTCACATCACCTACTACCAGTACAAAATCGGGTTTCTCATCAAGGCAAACTTTCTCAAAGCCCGTCATTATTCGGGCGGTTTGCTGGGCATGCGATGCAGAACCTACTTCGAGGTTGATATTGGGAGCCGGAATGCCGAGTTCTTCAAAGAAACGGCCCGACATTTGGGTATCGTAATGTTGTCCGGTATGCACCAACACAGCCTCAAGCTGAGGATGATTTTTCAGTTCATGCATCAAAGGCGCTATTTTCATAAAGTTGGGACGCGCACCGCAAACAAGGATAATTTTTTTCATTTTTCGGGAACAAAGAGTCAAGAACCAAGATTCAAGACTAATATTTATTTTGTACTGAGTACTGAATACTACAGACTGTGTCTTTTACTATTTTGTAATATCGTCTAGCAGCCCAGCCATCACACCACACTGTGCACGACGGGAATATTGCTCGTAACCACTTGCAGAAGAGGTCAACGTTCCGGTTTGGTATTTCGCGAAAAGATCGAGCAGCATCTTTTTCATGCCTTCCACATCGTCGAAATCGACAATCACGCCCGAACCGGTTTGGTTCAACACTTTTGCAATGTCGCTACCCGACGGACCAATTGCCAACGTGGGACGACCCGATGCCATATATTCATACAGTTTGCCGGTAAGAATTCCGTTAGCATTGGGCGTATTGTTGATTAGCAAAAGCAACATCTGCGCTTTCTGCTGAAAAGCAACCGCATCTTTATGAGAGAGATAGCCAACCTTCTCGACATAGCCGCCAAGTTGATATTTTTCAATATCTTCAAAAACCACCACTTCGATATTGCCCACCAGCTTGATTTTAATCTTCGATGCGAGTTCTTTATTTTCGGGCAACAGTTCACTCAAGGCTTTCCACAACACTTTCGGGTTACGTGCGGCATTGACGCTTCCGATATGCACCAGTGAAAACTCCTCATCGACAGCAACATCCTGTCCGGCGACATCGGCTTCGTCGTATCCGTTATGCACCAAAGCAATTTTCTTTGGACCCTTGGCTTCAAATTCGGAGCACCAGGTAGGCGTTACACTCACCACGCAGTCGGCTTCCGAAATCACCTGCTGTTCGCGGCGATGATGCAATTTATCGGCCAGCCAGGTAAGGTTCAGCTCTTTATAGAAATCGATATTGGTCCACGGATCGCGAAAATCGGCAATCCATGGTATGTTTGTTTTGCGGTGCAATTTCAGTGCAATAATGTGCATGGAATGGGGAGGCCCGGTAGAAATAATTGCATCCACAGGATTATTCCTGAGATATTCAGACAGGTATTTCACCGAAGGATTTATCCAAAAACAACGCGGATCGGGAATCAGCAAATTGCCGCGCAAGGCCAGTGCCAGTTTGTGTACCAGCCCGCCTTTTTTTCCTCCGGCAGCATACGCCACATTGACCTTCTTCCCTTTGTTGCCCGTCAATGCTTTATAGATTTCGTATGGTTCCCAGATTTTTGTTTTCAGCACCTCGGTATCGGGCGATACATCCTGCAACAGACTTTGGTCTTCAATGGCAAAATAGGGATTTTCAGGAGTGTAAATTACAGGTTGCCAGCCATATTGAGGTAAGTATTTAGCAAATTTCAGCCATCGCTGCACGCCGGATCCTCCGGAAGGAGGCCAATAATAGCTAATAATCAAAACTTTGCGCATAGCGAATTATTTTCCCAGTATTTTATTGTAAGCACTCATATCTTTGAACAACTCTTCCGCTTTCAACAAGGTCTTATCCTGAGGTAAAGCATAACGTACCACACCTTTCTGATAGTAGTAACGTTTCACAATTTCAGCATTGATAAGATTGGTTATATCCTTACGGAAGGTGTCTAAATCCTTGTCAATATTCGGAGTCAGTTTTGCCTGCAACGCTTTGAAATCGGCAGCGGCCACTTCATCGTAACCTTCAATTTTCGCCGTCGCCATCAAATTCTTTAACAATTTATCGCTTTGAAGAGTATAGGTAAACTTCTTATCCTTGGTAAATTGCTTGAACTGATCATATTCCGCATCCGTAATTCTGAACTTTTCCGGTTCTGCAATAGACGCGTGTGTTAAAGCATATTGAGAGGCAAAATCAAAAATAATATTCTGGTTCATCAGATAATACGCAATACTCACTTTCATAGAGTCTTTCACTTCTATATCGGGGCGAATTCCACCACCATCACGCACCGTACGGCCAATTTTTGTTTTGAACTCATGTGTAAGGCTATCAGCGACATGTATCGGATTGCCGTCATCAGTACGGTTTGAGTAATCGATTGCCTGAATACAACGTCCGCTTGGAATATAGTATTTGGCCGTAGTAACTTTGAGGTGTCCATCTTAAGGCAATTGAAGAATAGACTGCACAAGTACTTTTCCAAAAGTAAGAACCCCGATAATCACAGCACGATCCAAATCGTGAAT